>NZ_JBEZMM010000017.1:0-135058 GCF_040652715.1 Streptomyces sp. NPDC048196
ACACCAGGTGCATCCTCCACGACGCGCGCCCCCACTCACCCGCACACTCCCCCAACGGGAGGGGACGGGCCGGAGGGGCCTTGTTCGTGGACGTAAAGCGACAGCAGTCCACGAACAAGGCCCCGGAGGTCCGTCACCGCACCCAACACAAACCCAGCCCGCCGCAGGCGCAACGGCGAACAACACCCGCGGCGCAGCAGACAGCTACGTGCGGGGCGCCGCAAAGCGCAACGGCGAACAACCCCCGCGGCGGGACGGACAGCTACGTACGCGGCGCCGCAAAGCGCAACGGCGAGACGCCCCGCGGCGGGAAAGCCAGGTACGTGCGGGGGCGCCGCAAAGCGCAACCGCGGGAAAGCTAGGTACGTGGGAGGCGACCCCGTGCCGGGAAGAGGCGACCCCGTTCCGGGAGGAGCGTGGCGAGGCCCAGGAGCGCCAGGGCCGCGCCGAGCCACAACGGGGCCCGTAGGCCCGCGGAGGCGATGGCCAGGGCCCCGGCGGAGGAGCCGACGATGACGCCGAGGGTGATGAAGGAGGAGTGCACGGTGTTCACCAACGGGCCGGCGTTTCCGGCCCGTTGGACCCTTACGGCCATGGCCGGGTTCATCGTGACGCCGACCAGTCCGATCCCCGTCATCAGCAGCACGGCCGGTACGGCGCGGTCGGCGAGGAGGGCGAAGGCGGCGAGGAAGAGCGCGTTCAGTGTCAGTCCGACGAACTGGACGCCGACGGTGTACCGGTCCGCCAGTCGCCCGACGACGGTGTTGCCGACGACGGTGGCGGCACCGTAGCCGAGGAGCAGCAGCGGCACGGTGCCCGCCGAGAAGCCGGTGACCTCGGTGAGCAGCGGGTGGAAGTAGCTGAACGCGGCGAAGGTGGCGCCGATGATCAGGGTGCTGGTGGACAGCACCAGCCACAGCCGGGGCTTCCGGAAGGCCGCGAGTTCCTCCCGTACGCTGCCGCCGCCCTCGGCCCGGCCCAGGCGCGGCACGCCGGCGAGGGTGGCGAGCGCAGCCAGTACGGCGATGGCCGAGATCACCCAGAACGCCGCCCGCCAGCCGAGGCGTTCCCCGACGACCGTCGACAGCGGCAGTCCCAGCAGGGTGCCGAGCATCAGCCCGTTCATGGCGACCGCGATGGCCCGGCCGCGGATCTCCGGGCGAGTCAGCTGGACGCAGAGGGAGACGGTGACGCCGAAGAAGGCCTGTGAGGCGACCCCGGTGACGATGCGGGCGACCAGCATCGTCCCGTAGTCCGGGGCGAGGGCGGCCAGCACGTTGCCGGCCAGGAATATTCCGAACAGCAGCATCAGCGCCGTCTTCTGGCGCAGCTTCAGTACGGCGACGGCGAGGAAGGGGCCGCCGACCGACATGGCCACCGCGAAGGCGGTGATGAGATAGCCGATCCGAGGGACGCTCACCGTCAGTCCGGCGGCCATCTGGGGCATCAGCCCGGCCACCACGAACTCGCTGGTCACCATGGCGAAAACCCCCATGGCCAGCACATATACAGGGCGCGGCATGGTCATCCGGCCGTCCACCTCACCTTTCTGGACTGATCATTACATTACTTGGACGGACAGGACTGTACAGCATTTTGGATCGATCGTTTCAGAATGTGTGATGGCGTGCGCTTCGAAGAGCACGCGACATCAAGGCGTCACCGGCGTCACCTCACGGCGTCGCCGGCATCACGTCACAGCGTCGCCTGCTTCACCTCACGGCGTCACGTCAAGGCGTCACCTCACGGCGTCAGCCCCGCGGTTTGTCCCATACCAGCGAATAGCGCCACAGCAGATGGCGCCGGTAACGGCTGCCCGGCAGGCAGGCGCGGGCGGCGCGCCGGACCTCGCCCCAGGTCATGACGCTGTCCATGACCGGCATGCCGGGTGGCCCGGACTTGCCGCCGTGACGGCGGGTCCGGAGGCGGGCGGCGGGGAGGCCGGCGCCGCTGACGAGCCAGTCCCAGGGGGTTTTGTTGGCGGCCAGCCCGACGACCACCAGCCGGCCGCCGGGCGCCAGCAGACCGGTCAGACGACGGGCCGCGGCGGCGAACTCCGTGTGGTGGATGACTGCCACGGCCGTGACGAGGTCGTAGCCGCCCGGCAGGGCACCCTCCGCCATGAAGTCGGCGGCCAGGAAGGTGGCGTTGGGGGCTCCGGCGCTGCTCTCGCGGGCCAGCCGCAGCATCGCGGCGGAGCGGTCCACGCCGGTCACCTCGCCGATCCGCCGGGCCAGTTTGCGGACCAGCAGGCCGTCACCGCAGCCGACGTCCAGCGCCCGCGCACAGCCCTCCGGCACCGCGTCCAGCACCAGCCGGTGGTAGTGCACGTTGTGGTTCCAGTACGGATCCGGCGGCGCCGGTGCGTCGGTGAGCGGCATCGGGTCACCGTAACCGGCCCGGCCGGTTCCGCGTGGTCCCATCGGGTGAATCCGTGCGTGCGCCGCAACCAGGCGGGGCATTCGCGGCTTCCGGAGGGTTGTCAGAGCTGATCCGTTCCCGCGAGCCGTGGAGGTCCCGATGCCGCTCGACCGTCCCACTCCCCCGCCGTACGGCGCGGCACCGGAATACACGCTCGCCCCGCCGCGTGCCGAGGACCGGCTGGACACCCTTGCGCTGCCGCCCGATCTGCGGCTGCCGCCGCCCCGTCCGGAGGACCGGGTGCCGGGCGCTGCCCTGGCGGGCCGATGACCGGCCGCTGCCGCCGCGTCCCGAGGAGCGGCTGCAGGGCCCGGTGGCACTGCCCGGTCATCGGCGGCCGGACCTCCAGGTCGCGCTGACCGCCGCCGGCATCGCGCCGGAGGCCGACGACGCGGTCGCGGTCGCGGAGATTTCGGGGCTGGGCGACGCCACGGTCCGGGCCGTCATCGGCTGGATCGAGGCGGCCGGCCGGGCGTCCTGGGCCCGGCCGCACGCCGTGTGACCGGCCGGCGCGAGGTGAGCCACCGGTCTGGGGGTCACCGCATGCCGGGCAGGGTACGCAGTTCGGTGACCTTGAGGAGCCGGGCGAGCGCCAGGAAGAGCAGGGCCATGGTGAGGCCGCCGGCGACCAGCGCCAGGACGGGGGCCCAGAAGTGCGGGACGGGAGCCCCGGAGCACGCCCGGGCCACGGCCCAGGCCACCGCGCCGGCCACGGCGGCGGCGCCGGTCAGCTTGCCGTAGGTCCGGCACAGCCGGCGGCCGTCGAGGCGTCCGGAGAGGCGCCGGCGCAGCAGCAGCGCGGTGAGCAGCAGCCCGGCCCCGTAGGCGACGGTGTAGGCGGCGGCCATGCCGGTGACCGCCCAGCGGGCCGGCAGCAGCAGGTGGCAGGCGGTGGCCAGGGCGATGTTGAGGGCGGCGATGCCGGCGCCGGTCCAGAACGGCGTACGGGTGTCCTCGAAGGCGTAGAAGCCGCGCAGCAGCAGGTACTGGGCGGAGAACGGGATCAGGCCGAGGCCGAAGGCCTGCAGCATGTGGCCGGCGGGTGCGGCCGAGGCGGCGTTCACCGAGCCGTGGGCGAACAGCAGTTGGGCGGTCTGCGGGCCGAGCGCGACGAAGAAGAAGGCGGCCGGGACGATGAGCACGCCGCTGACGCGCAGGGCCCGGGAGAGGTCGCTTCGCAGGTCGTCCAGGCGGTGCTCGGCGACCGCCCGGCTCATCCGGGGCAGCAGGGCGGTCACCAGGGAGACGGTCACGATGGACTGCGGCAGCGTCCAGATGGTCTGGGCGTAGCTGTAGGCGGTGTATCCGACGCCCGCGGTGGGGAGTTGCCGGTCGGCGGAGCCGGCGTAGTGCGTGACGACGGTCATCGCGGCCAGGTTGGCGAGCACGAACAGCAGCGTCCAGCGGGCCGCGGTGAGGCTCTTGCCGAGGCCGCTGCCCCGCCAGTCGAAGCGCGGCCGGAAGCGGAAGCCGGCCGCGTGCACGAACGGGACCAGGGCCAGGGCCTGCAGGGCGATGCCGCCGGTGGTGGCGAGGCCGAGCAGATCGATCTGGCCGGGGGTGATGTCCTCGATCCGGTCGGGGCCGGCCAGCAGCCCGAGGTAGAGGCCGAACATCGCGCTCAGCACCACGTTGTTGAGGACCGGCGTCCACATCATCGCGCCGAACTTGCTGCGGGCGTTGAGGACCTGGCCGAGGATGAAGAAGAGGCCGTAGAAGAAGATCTGCGGGAGCAGGAAGCGGGCGAAGACGACGGTGAGCGTGAAGGCGGCGTGGGTCCGGGGTGTGTCGGGGGTGTAGAGCGCGACGATCTGCGGGGCGGCCCACACCGAGAGCAGGGTGCCCACCGCGAGCACGCTGAGGACGAGGGTGACCAGCCGCTGCTCGTGGGCCCGGCCGCCGTCCGGGTGCTCGGCCCGGGCCCGGACCAGCTGCGGTACGAGCACGGAGTTGAGCGCGCCGCCGATCAGCAGGGTGTAGAGGCTCATCGGGACGACGTTGGCGGTGTTGTAGGTGGTGGCGAGCAGTCCGGTGCCGAGCGCGGCCGCCTGGAGCACGTTGCGGAACAGTCCGGTGGCGCGGGACACCACGGTGCCCACCGCCATCAGGAGCGAGGAGCGGGCCAGCCCGCCCGCGGGTTCCTCTTCGCCGGTGGTCGCCTTGCCGGCGGCCATCTCCGGGCCGGTGAGGCGTAGTTGCATGGTGTCGTCCGATGTCCCCTCGATCATGGGGACAATCTATGCCGCTCCCGGTAGCGGTCGGGCACGGTCGGGGTCCAGGAGCGGGGCGAGCAGATCGCCGTGGGCGGCGCGGCGGGGGGCGATGTCGCTGAAGAGGAAGGTGAGTTGGGCCGGGTCGGTGCAGTCGGCCACCTCGTCCCAGGTGACGGGGGTGGAGACGGTGGGGGTGGCGCGGGCGCGCAGCGTGTAGGCGACGGCGGTGGTCTTGGCGGCGGAGTTCTGCGAGAAGTCGATGAAGACCTTGCCCGGGCGCAGCGACCTGGTCATCTTGTGGACGACGAGGTCGGGCAGGGCCCGGGCGGCCTCGACGGCGAGGTGCCGGGCGTAGGCGGTGACCCGTTCGGACGGGGCCGGCTCGATGGGGACGATGAGGTGCAGCCCCTTGGAGCCGCTGGTCTTGGCGTGTGCGTCCAGGCCGTCGGCGCCCAGCCGGGCGTGCAGCCACCGGGCCGCCAGGCAGCACTCCACGATGGTGGCGGGCTCACCGGGGTCCAGGTCGAACACCAGCCGGTCGGCGATGCCGGGTGCCCGGCACGTCCATTGCGGGGTGTGCAGTTCGACGACCAGGTTCGCGGCCCAGACCAGGGCGGCGAGGCCGTCGATCACGACCTGCCGGGTGGGTCCGGACGTCGAATGGGGGACGTCGCAGGTCTTCACCCAGGAGGGCGTGCCGGGTGGCACGTTCTTGGTGAAGAAGCGCTGGCCGTCGGGCCCGTCGGGATAGCGCAGGAAGGACAGCGGCCGGTCCCGCAGGTGCGCGAGCAGCGCGTCCGCGGTGGTGGTGCAGTAGTGCAGCACCTCACCCTTGGTGGTGCCGGTCTCCGGATAGAGGACCTTGTCCAGGTTGGTCAGCGAGAGGCGCCGCCCCTCCACCATGGTGATCGGCGACATACGATGAGAATCCCACACAAGGGATGAAATATGCGTTCTATCTGGAATGGGTCAATTTCCTTCGGGCTGGTCACCATCCCCGTGAAGACGTACAGCGCCACGGACCGGACCTCGTCGGTCTCTTTCGTCCGCATTCACGAAAAGGACGGGGCGCAGATCCAGTACCGCAAGATCTGTGAGCTCGATGGTGAGGAAGTCCCGAACGAAGAGGTGGGCAAGGGCTACCAGCCGCCGGGCGACGACATCATCGTGCCGGTCAGCGACGACGAATTGTCGCGACTGCCGATGCCGACGTCCAAGACGCTGACGATCCTGTCCTTCGTCGACCCCGGCGAGATCGACCCGCTCCAGCTGGACAAGGCGTACTACCTGGGCCCCAACGGGGCGGCCGCCACCAAGCCGTACGCGCTGCTGCGGGAGGCGCTGGAGCACCACCGGAAGGTCGCAATCGGCAAGGTGGCGATGCGCGGCCGGGAGTCGCTGGCGATGCTGCGGGCGTACGAGGGGGCGATCGTGATGCATGCGCTGCTGTGGCCCGACCAGATCCGGCCGGCCGCCGGCGTGGCCCCCGAGGCCGTGCAGATCCGCGAGAACGAGCTGTCGCTGGCCGAGACCCTGATGGATTCCCTGGGTGAGCTGGACCCGGCCGAACTCCACGACGAGTACCGGGAGGCCGTGGAGGAGCTGGTCGCCGCCAAGCTGGAGGGCGAGGAACCGGTCGCTCAGGCCGCCCCGGGGCCGTCCGCCCGGGTCATCGATCTGACCGCGGCGCTGGAGAAGAGCGTGCGGGCGGCGCGGGAAGGGCGGACGGACGCCGCGGAGGGCGAGGCGGAGTCGGCGTCCGTGACACCGATACGGGGGCGGAGGGCGGCGGAGAAGGCCGCACCCAAGAACGCACCGGCCAAGAAGGCAGCGGAGAAGAAGGCACCGGAGAAGAAGGCCGCCGCCAAGAAATCCACGACGGCGAAGACCACGGCCACGAAGTCCACGGCGAAGTCCGCCCCGGAGAAGAGCACGGCGAAGAAAAGCACGGCGGCGAGGACCGGAGCGGCGAAAAGCGCGACGGCGAAGAGCACGGCGGGCAAGAGTGCGGCCAAGAAGAGCGCCGCGCAGAAAAGCACCGCCAAAAGGGGCGCGGCCAAGAAGTCCGGCTAGGTCTTCACCCGCGGCGGGCCCCGGCCGCGCGCTTTCCTCCTCCCCCGCCCGTTCTAGAGTTTCGGTATGGCTTCAGACGAGGGGACCACCCGTATCGACAGCTGGATCTGGTCCGTGCGGCTCACCAAGACCCGTTCGCTGGCCGCGGCGGCCTGCCGGGCGGGGCACGTACGGGTCAACGGCGAGCGGGTGAAGCCGGCGCACGCCGTGCGCAGCGGCGACGAGGTGCGGCTGCGGCACGCCGGCCGGGAGCGGATCGTGGTGGTCTCGCGGCTGGTGCGCAAGCGGGTGGGCGCGGCCGTCGCCGCGGAGTGCTTCGTCGACAACAGCCCGCCGCCCCCGCCCCGCGAGGAGATCCCGCTGATGGGCCTCCGCGACCGCGGCACCGGGCGTCCCACCAAGCGCGACCGCCGGGAGATCGACCAGCTGCGGGGGCACGGCATCGACTGACCCCGCGGGTTCCTCAGGCGTCCGGGAGCGCGTCGAGGTAGACCCAGGCTCCGTCCTGACGGACGAAGCGGCTGTGCTCGTGCTGGCTGTCGGCGTGGCCGTGCAGGGTGTAGTGCGCGCGGAATTCCACCGTGCCCTCGGTGTGGAAGGCGCTGCCGCCGGTGGCTCCCAGGATCTCCAGGCGGGTCCAGCGCTGCGCCGGTTCGAGGTCGAGGGCGGCCGGCCGGGTGGACGGGTGCCAGGTGCGCAGCAGGTAGCCGGTGTCCCCTACGGCGAAGGCGCTGTAGCGCGAGCGCATCAGCCGCTCCGCGGTCGGGGCGGCGGCGCTGCCCTGGTGGAAGGGGGCGCAGCAGTCGCCGTAGGTGGCGGCGCGGCCGCAGGGGCAGGGCGCGGCGGGGGTCACGGCGGCGGGGCGGCGCGGCGGGCCGGCCGGCTTCTTCTTGGACTTCGGCACCCCACGATTGTGCCGGGTCGGCGGGGGCGGTTCGCGACGCGCCGGGGGTGCACGGGGGCCGGCCGGGCGGTGGTGCCGGACACGCCGGGGCGACACGCCCTGAAGCTGCGCCCATATAGGGAATTTCAACGACAAATCACCCGTTTGCGGCTTCTTATGGCTTGATGCGACCTGTGAGGCTGGAAGAACTCAAGGTGACCGTCCCCACCACCCAGGAGAGAACACCCCATGATTCTGTCCATTTCCGGCGTCGTCCTGCTCGGTGTCATCGTCTTCCTGTTCTTCCGCAAAGACGGCCTCAAGTTGTCCCACGCGCTGGTCTCCGCGCTCTTCGGGTTCTATCTCGCGAGCTCCGCCATCGCGCCGAGCATCAAGGCCGGCGGGGCGAGCCTGGCGAGCCTCCTCGGGGGGATCAAGCTTTAGGGATGCCTCCCCGGGGGGTGCCCCCTGGGGTCCCTCCCCCTTCGGGTCCCTCCCGATCAGCGGCCAGGGGGCGGGGCGGCCGCCACGCGCCGCCCGCCCCCGGCCCGCCGCCCGACCGAGCTCCTCCGACCACCGCACGAGCACCTGGAGACGATGTGGCCCGGCGTCCTCTGCCCCGCATCCTGACCGACCGCGTACCGCTCGCCCGTGTGGCGCAGAGCGTGTCGCTGCTGCGCGGACGCGATTTCGCGCGCAGTGCCGCCGACGGCGCCTCGGACGTGTTCCACCCGCTGATCACCATCGGCCGGGGGCTGCGCCGGCTGGCGGTGGCCGGCCGGGGGCGGTGGGCCGAGACGCCCAAGGAGCAGCGCGGACCGGCGCTGTTCTTCATCGGCGCGTGCGTGCTGATCGTGGCGCTGGTGCCGTACGGGCCGCTGCTGGCGCTGATCGCGACGATGATCGCGGGGGCCTGGGCGGGGCGGGAACGCGTCCCGGTGGAGACCGGCCCCAGCGAGGCGGAGACCGAGCGGCTGCGGGCGCTGTACGAGGCGCTGGTGCCGTATCTGGCCGTCGAGGGCGATCCGGGTCCGCTGTACGCGCCCGGCGGCGACTGGACGGCGGCGTTCCCCGAGTACGCCTTCGACGACGGGCGGCTGGCGCGGCTCCGGCTGAAGTACCCGCCGTACTTCACCGATGGTGAGGACCAGTCCCGGGTCCGCATCGAGCAGGTGCTGTACGCCAAGGCCGGCCGCGGCCGGGAGTACCACTTCGCCTGGGACGAGCTGACCAACCAGCTGACCGTGACCGCGCTCGCCGCGCTGCCGACCGACATCACCGCGCAGCGCTTCGTCACCTCACCGGGCGAGACGGTGCTCGGGTTCACCGACGCCGACGCCGTGCGGCGGACGCTGCCGGTCGACGGCGACGCGGGGACCCGGGACGCGCCCCCGGTGGTGTGGCGCACCGGCCAGCGCTCCACGGAGCCGCATCTGCTGGCCATGGGGCCGCCGGGCGCCGGCAGTACGACGCTGCTGCGCTCGATCGCGTTGCAGGCGCTGCAGCACGGCGAGTTGCTGGTCGTGGACGGCGGCGGCGCCGGTGAGTTCGGCTGCCTGGCCGGCCGCCGGGGCGTGCTGGGCGTGGAGAGCGGACTGGCCGGGGCGCTGTCGGCGCTGGAGTGGGCCGCGCAGGAGACCGAGCGGCGGCTGGTCACCGCGAACCGTGCGCGGCAGGCCGGCCGGCCCGTACCGGAGGATGTCCGGCGGCCGCTGTGGATCCTGGTGGACCGGCCGTCGGCGCTGACCCACCTCGCGTCCGCGGAAGGGCGGGACGATCCTCAGCGGTGGCTGCAGGTGCCGCTGCGGCACGGCCGGGCGGCCCAGGTGACGGTGGTGGTGGCGGAGCAGTTCGAGAACGCCGAGCTGCTCGGCGAGGCCGTGCGGGCGCACACCAAGGCGCGGGTGGTGCTCGGGTCCGCCACGGCGGAGGAGGTGCGGGCGGTGCTCGGGGCGCCGCCGCACACCACGCCGACGGCGAGCGTGCCGCCGGGGCGCGGCTACGTGCGGCTGGGGACCGCCGAGGTGCTGCGTCTGCAGGTGCCCGCGACCCCCGACCCGTTGGACGAGGCGACCGGCGAGGCACACCGGCAGGCCGTGCTGGCCCTGCTGCCGGAGCGGGTGGTCCCGGCCGGCGAGGAGCCGGCGGGGGACGCGTCGGCGGCCGCCGCCGAGCCGGTGGGACCGGTGCCCCGGGTGTCGATCGTCAAGGGCGGCGAGTCCCGGACGGCCCGGGGCGGCTCGGTGGAGGCACTGCGCGCGGAGGGTTGATCCTCCTACCACGCCCGGCAGTTGAGGGCCCGTCAGGCAACGAAGGAGTGCCGTGGTTCGGTGTCCACCGGCGCGCCCGTGGCGACCAGTCGCGCGGCGCCCGCCAGCCGGGCCGCGGCCTCGTCGGCGACCGCTCCGCTGACCGTGAACGGCAGCCGGACGAAGCCCTCGAAGGCGCCGTCCACGCCGAACCGCGGGCCGGACGGCACCCGTACGCCCAGCCGCTCCCCCGCCTCGGCGATCCGCGAGCCGGACAGTCCGCCGGTGCGCACCCAGAGCGTGAGGCCGCCGTGCGGCACGCTGAACTCCCAGTCCGGGAGGTGGCGGTGGAGCGCGGCGACGATGGCGTCGCGGTTCTCCCGGGCCTGGTCCCGCCGGATGCCGACGGCCTGCTCCCAGCCTTCGCCCTCCAGCAGCGAGGCGATGGCGAGCTGTTCGAGGACCGGTGAGCCGAGGTCGGAGTAGGCGCGGGCGGCGACCAGGCTGCGGATGATGTCGGGGGCGGCGCGCACCCAGCCGATCCGCATCCCGGCCCAGAACGCCTTGCTCGCCGATCCGACGGTGATCACCGCGCTGCCGGCCGGGTCGAACGAGCAGACCTGCGGCGGGGCTTCGGTCTCCGGGTCGAGCCGGAGCTCGGTCATGGTCTCGTCGACGACGAGCAGGGTGCCGGCGGAGCGGGCGGCGTCGACGAGGCGGCGGCGCTGGTCCTCGGTGGCGAGGGTGCCGGTGGGGTTGTGGTAGTCGGCGACGACGTACGCCATGCGCGGCGCGGCGTCGCGCATCACCTGGCGCCAGACGGGGATGTCCCAGCCGGTCAGCCGCTCCCCGAGGGCGACCGGGACGAGCCGGGCGCCGGCGTCCCGCATCAACTGGAGGATGTTGGCGTAGGAGGGCGAGTCGACGGCCACCCGCTCGCCGGGGCTGGTACAGAGCCGGCAGATGGCGGCGACCGCGCCCATCGCGCCGGTGGTCACCATGATCTGTTCGGGCATGGTGGGGATGCCGCGGGCGGTGTAGCGGTCGGCCAGGGCCTGGCGCAGGACGGGCAGGCCGGCCGGGTAGTCGCCGTGGGTGTGGGCGTAGAGCGGGAGGTCGGCCATCGCGGCCTGGACGGCGCGGGTGAGCCAGGGCTCGGGGGCCGGGAGGGCGGCGCAGCCGAGGTCGATCATGGAGCCGGCGGCCTCGGGGGGCAGGGGCTCCAGGCCGCGGGTGGGCAGGGGGTTGCCGGCGGGGACGGCGGTCCAGCTGCCGGAGCCGCGCCGGGACTCCAGGAACCCCTCGGCGCGCAGTGCTTCGTAGGCGGCGGCGACGGTGGTGCGGCTGACACCGAAGGCGGCGGCCAGTTCGCGTTCGGCGGGGAGCCGGGCGGCGACCGGTATCCGGCCTTCGAGCACGAGGAGGCGGATGCCGTCGGCGAGGCCGCGGTAGGCGGGCAACCGGCGTCCGCCGCCCGCGAGTTGGACCTCGCGGGAGTCCTGCGACCGGAGCAGCCGGGCGAGTTGGGGCGCGCCGACGGCCGAAGTCCACTGGGCCATGAAGATCAGTCCACCTTCCCGCAATTGGCTCTACTTCGCGAGCCCGGACATGCCACATGGTGTCATGCCTCGGTCCAATCCTGCCATGAGGGGGAATTTTCGTGTCCATGACGAGGGAGTCCGGCTCGCCGCGCGGAGTACTGGCGCGCCGGCTGGTCCAGCTCTACACGGGGCTGGTGCTGTACGGCGTGAGCATGGGGCTGATGCTCCGCGCCGATCTGGGCCTGGAGCCCTGGAGCGTACTGAACCAGGGCATATCCCGGCATACGGGGCTGTCGATCGGCACGGTCACCGTCGCCTTCGGCGCGCTGATCCTGCTGCTGTGGATCCCGTTGCGCCAGCGCCCCGGTCTGGGCACGGTGTCGAACGTGGTGATCCTCGGGGTCGTGATGGACCTGACCCTGGCCTGGTTTCCGGAACTGTCCTCCCTCGGTGCCCGCATCCCGCTGCTCGCCTTCGCGGTCGTCCTGAACGGCGCGGCGACCGGCCTCTACATCGCGGCCCGGTTCGGGCCCGGCCCGCGCGACGGCCTGATGACCGGACTGCATCTGCGGACCGGCCGCCCGGTGCGCCTGGTGCGGACCTGCATCGAGGTGACGGTGCTGGTGGCCGGCTTCCTCCTCGGCGGCTCGATCGGCGTCGGCACGGTCCTCTACGCCCTGGCCATCGGCCCGCTGGCGCAGTTCTTCCTCCGCCGCTTCGCGATCTCCGGCCTTGCCCCGGCACCGTCCCGTGTGGTGGCCGGCACCGGGTCTTCACCTGCGCGCGCGATACTGCGGAAGTGACCACCGCAGCACGCCTCCGCCACGCCTACCTCGACCACCCCGCACCGCTGCCCTTCGCCCACCGGGGCGGGGCCGCGGACGGCCTGGAGAACACCGCCGCCGCCTTCCGGCGCGCGGTCGGCCTCGGCTACCGCTATCTGGAGACCGATGTGCACACCACGTCGGACGGCAGGCTGGTGGCCTTCCACGACCCGACCCTGGACCGGGTCACCGACAGCCGCGGCGCCATCGCGGACCTCCCCTGGCGGGCCGTGCGCCGGGCCCGGGTCGACGGCCGCGAGCCGCTCCCGCTCTTCGAGGAACTGCTGGAGGAGTTCCCCGAGGCGCGCTGGAACGTCGACCTCAAGGCGGAGTCCGCACTGGAGCCGCTGCTGGACCTGCTGCGCCGCACGCAGGCCTGGGACCGGGTGTGCGTGGGCTCGTTCTCGGAGGCCCGGGTGGCCCGCGCGCAGCGGCTGGCCGGCGGCCGGATGGCCAGCTCGCTCGGCACCCGCGGCGTGGCCGGCCTGCGGATGCGTTCGTACGGGCGCGGGGCGCTGCCGCTGGACCGGCTGCTGGGCGCGGCCGTGCGGCGCAGCGCGGTCTGCGTCCAGGTCCCCGAGCGGCACACCGGCCTCCCGGTCGTCGACGCGCTCTTCCTGCGCGCCGCGCACGCCCTGGGCATGCAGGTCCACGTCTGGACCGTCAACGACGCGGATCGGATGAAGGCCCTGCTCGACCTGGGGGTGGATGGCATCATGACCGACCAGATAGAGACGCTGCGGACGGTGCTGACCGAGCGGGGGAGCTGGGTCTGACGCCCCCGGGCCGTCCGCGGCGGAACGGGGACGGGAAGACGGGGGTGGGCGTGCAGAGCGCAGAGGCCGTGGCCGGGGTCGTCGACGAGACGGCCGCCCGGCGCCGCGAGCAACGCGGCTGGTACTGGTACGACTGGGCGAACAGCGTCTACTCGACGAGCGTGCTCACGGTCTTCCTGGGCCCGTACCTGACGTCGGTGGCCCGGGCCGCCGCGGACCCGCACGGCTTCGTGCACCCGCTGGGCGTCCCGGTGCGCGCCGGCTCCTTCTACGCGTACACGGTGTCGGTGTCGCTGCTGCTGTCCGTGGTGGTCATGCCGCTGGCCGGGGCGCTGGCCGACCGGACCGGCCGCAAGAAGCCGCTGCTGGGCGTGTGCGCGTACACCGGCGCCGCGGCGACGACCGGCATGTTCTTCCTGGGTGGTGACCGCTATCTGCTGGGCGGGGCGCTGCTGGTCGTCGCGAACGTCGGCTTCGTGGTGTCGTCGATGCTCTACAACTCCTTCCTGCCGCAGATCGCGACGCCCGACGAACGGGACGCGGTGTCCTCGCGGGGCTGGGCGTTCGGCTATGTCTCCGGGGCGCTGGTGCTCGTCGCCGATCTCGTCCTCTACGGCGCGCACGATTCCTTCGGCGTCTCCGAGGGCGTCGCCGTGCGCATCTGCCTGGCCTCGGCCGGGCTGTGGTGGGGCGCGTTCTCGCTGATCCCGCTGCGGCGGCTGCGCGACCGGCGGGCCGCGACGGCCCCCGGCTCCCGTACCGCCCCCGATCCCGGCCGCGCGGAGACGGGCGGCGGCCCGCTCGGCCAGGGCTGGCGCCAGCTCCGGGAGACCCTGCGCGACATGCGCCGGCACCCGCTCACGCTGTCGTTCCTGCTGGCCTATCTCGTCTACAACGACGGCGTGCAGACGGTGATCACCCAGGCGTCGGTCTACGGCTCCGAGGAGCTCGGCCTGGACCAGACGACGCTGATCATGGCGGTCCTCCTGGTGCAGGTGCTGGCCGCGGCGGGCGCCCTGCTGATGGGCCGGCTGGCCCGGCGGCACGGCGCCCGGCGGACGATCCTGGGCTCGCTGGCGGCCTGGACGCTGACGGTCGCGGCCGGCTGGGTGCTGCCCGCGCGGGCGCCGGTGTGGTTCTTCGCGCTGGCCGCCGGCATCGGGCTGGTACTGGGCGGCAGCCAGGCGCTGTCCCGGTCGCTGTTCTCGCATCTGGTCCCGCGCGGCAAGGAGGCGGAGTACTTTTCCGCGTACGAGATGAGCGACCGCGGGGTGAGCTGGCTGGGCCCGCTGGTGTTCGGGGTGGCCTACCAGCTGTCGGGGAGCTACCGGGCCGCGATCGTGTCCCTGGCGGCCTTCTTCGTGATCGGGTTCGTCCTGCTGGCGAGGGTGCCGGTGGAGCGGGCGATCGCGGCGGCCGGGAACCCGGTACCTGATCGGATTTAGCCCCGGGGCGCGCGGGCCGGTAGTATACGCCTTTGGCTCACCAGGCGGACCGTTACTGCGCGCTCAAGCAAGGAAGGCGCTGGGTGACATCTGCTGCCAGATGTGACAAACCGGGCGCCGGTGGGTACAACAAGGGGCGGCACGACGGGCGACGCACATGTCCCGATTACGGGAATCTTCACCGCCGACCGGACGTTGACCGGATGACGACGACAGCGACACCTGTCCTGTGGGCGACAAGCCCGGGAGGCACGATTCATGAGTGAGCGAGCTCTCCGCGGCACGCGCCTCGTGGTGACCAGCTACGAGACCGACCGCGGCATCGACCTGGCCCCGCGCCAGGCGGTGGAGTACGCATGCCAGAACGGACATCGATTCGAGATGCCGTTCTCGGTTGAGGCCGAGATTCCGCCGGAGTGGGAGTGCAAGGTGTGCGGTGCACCCTCGCTCCTGGTGGATGGCGACGGCCCTGAGGAGAAGAAGGGTAAGCCCGCGCGTACGCACTGGGACATGCTCATGGAGCGGCGCACCCGCGAGGAGCTGGAGGAGGTGCTGGCCGAACGGCTGGCGGTCCTTCGCTCCGGCACCATGAACATCGCGGTGCATCCGCGCGACAGCAACCGCAAGTCCGCCTGACGGCACGACCTGCGGCCGCAACACCAGCGCGTAAGGGCCGGGGCCACTGCACAAGTGCAGTGGCCCCGGCCCTTGTCGTCTTCCGGCGTGCGCCGGCCGGCTCCTCGGCCGGCCGGCTGCTCAGCCGGTCAGCGGCGGGTCCTGGCGGCGCGGGGGTGGGGGCACCTCCCTGCTCCTTAAGAGCTCGGGGGAGGCTCGTCGTCGCGGACCACCTCGCCCTGGACGACCTTGCCGTCCGGCCGGTGCATCCGGGCCTGCTGGAAGGCGTCACCGAACGACCCCGGAGCGTAGGAGACCGGCCGGTTCAGCAGCTTCTCGGCCCGCCGCCGGATCAGCCGGCCGGTGGGCGGGAAGAGGCAGAGCAGCCCGAGGACGTCGGAGACCAGTCCGGGGATCATCAGCAGCAGACCGCCGGCCATGGGCAGCGTATTGCCGCCGCCCTGGCGGTCGTTGCCCGACGGCGCCGGCTGCTCGGCGGCCGGATCGGCGCCCGCCCGGAGGCCCTCGGTGAGGTTCTGCCAGGCACGGCGGCCGGCCCGCTTGATCACGTACCCGCCGGCGATCACCCCGGCGACCAGCAGCAGGAAGACGGTCAGGCCGTTGGTGGCCCCGGCGACCAGGGTCAGCAGCCAGATCTCCAGCACCATCCAGGCGGCGATGCCCAGGGGGGCGAACCGGCGGGCGCGCGAGCGCTGGGGCGGGCGGGGACTCGGCGGGGGCATGGCTCCGAACGTCATGCCTCAAGTGTGCCTGGCGCGCCCCGTCGGACCGCCCGCGGACGACGGGTACGGATCATGTCCGGGGCCCGGGCGCCGGGTCAGCGGCCGCGGAGCTTGTCCACCCGGGAGCCGACGCCCCAGGCCGTCACCCGCCACAGTGCCTCGACGACGATGTTCCGGCTCATCTTGCTGTCGCCGTGCTCCCGTTCGACGAAGGTGATCGGCACCTCGACGACGTGGTAGCCGGCCTGCACCGCGCGCCGGGCGAGGTCGACCTGGAAGCAGTAGCCCTGGGAGGCCACCTCGTCGAGCCCGAGCCCCTGGAGGGTCTCCGCCCGGAAGGCGCGGTAGCCGCCGGTGATGTCGCGCAGCGGCAGGTCCAGCACCAGCCGGGAGTACGTGCTGCCGCCGCGGGAGATGAACTGGCGGTACTTGGGCCAGTTGACGGTCCGGCCGCCGGGCACCCAGCGCGAACCGAGGACCAGATCGGCGCCCTTGAGGGCGGTCAGCAGCCGGGGCAGTTCCTCGGGCTGGTGCGAGCCGTCGGCGTCCATCTCGACGAGCACGCCGTAGCCGTTGTCGATGCCCCACCGGAAGCCCGCCAGATAGGCGGCGCCGAGCCCTTCCTTGCCCTTGCGGTGCAGGACGTGCACCTGATCGTCCTCGGCGGCCAGTTCGTCGGCCAGCTTGCCGGTCCCGTCCGGGCTGTTGTCGTCCGCGACGAGGATGTGCGCCTCGGGGACGGCGGCCCGCACCCGCGAGACGACCGGCTTGATGTTCTCCGCCTCGTTGTACGTCGGGATGATCACCAAGGTGGTGCCGAGCGGACCGTACCGCCGCTGACCGTCTGTCACTGCTGCCCCTTCTCGTCCTTCGTACGCCCGCGCCGGCCACCGATCACCGCGGCGGCACAGGACAGAAGGCCCACGATAGCGAGCGCCCATTCAGGTGCGGCGCCGACGCGGTCGGCGAGCGTCGTTTCGTTCCGCAGAGGTATGCGGGCGGAGACCACGCCCTGGGTGAATTCCGGGATCCGGTGGGTGACCGTGCCGTCCGGAGCGACCACCGCGCTGATGCCGCTGGTGGCCGCGGTGACCACCGCGCGGCCGTGCTCGACGGCGCGCAGCTTGGACATCGCCAGTTGCTGCTCGGGCTGGCCGGTGCGCCCGTAGGTGGCGTTGTTGGTCTGGATGACCAGGGCCCGGGCGCCGGCGCCGACGGTGTCGTGCACGATCTCGTCGTAGGCGACCTCGAAGCAGATGACGTCGCCGAGCTTGGCGGGGCCGACCTGCAGCAGGCCGGTGTGGTCGCCGGGATAGAAGTCGCGCGGCACCCGCTGGAAGCGCGTGATGATCTTGCTGAGCTGCTCCCGGAACGGTACGTACTCGCCGAACGGCACCGGGTGCTGCTTGGTGTACGAGGCGCCCGGCCCCTTCTTCGGGTCCCAGACGATGCCCTCGTTGAAGACGTAGCCCTTCTTGGACGGATGGTCCACGAGGGCGCCGACGAGCACGGGCACGCCGATCGCCTTGACCGCCTCGTCGATCCGGTCGTACGCCTGTGGGTACTGGAACGGGTCGAGGTCGGAGGAGTTCTCCGGCCAGATGACCAGGTCCGGCTTCTTGGCGCGGCCGGCCTTGATGTCGGCGGCGAGCTTCTCGGTGGCCGTGGCGTGGTTGTCGAGGATCTTCATGGGGCGGCCCAGGAAGTCCATTCCGGCCTGCTGGACGTTGCCCTGGACCACGGCGATGTCGACGGTGTCGTCGGCCTTGGTGGGGACCGGCACCAGCACCCCGGCCGCGGTGACCGCGGCGGCCAGCCCGAACGCCTCCAGTGCCGGCACCGCCCGGCGGACCGTTCCGTTGCCGCGCAGGCCCCACAGCACGGCGGCGCAGGCCGCCAGCAGCGTGCCGGTCAGCGCGACCGCGAAGGTCACCAGCGGGGCGCCACCGAGCGCGGCGAGCGGGGTGAACGGCGAGCCGGTGTTCGCGAAGGCCAGCCGCCCCCAGGGGAAGCCGCCGAACGGCAGCCGGTCGCGGGCCCATTCCTCGGCGACCCACAGACAGGCACCCCACAGCGGCCAGGCCGGCAGCCGGGAGGTGAGCGCGAGCCCGGCGCCGAGCAGCGCCACGAAGAGCGCCTCGGCGAACGAGAGGCCCACCACGGCGTCCCAGCCGACGACGTGCAGCCACTTGAGCAGGATCAGGAAGAACGGCAGGCCGAAGGCGAGGCCGGTCCAGGCGCCCTGGCGGGCGGTCCGGCCGCGGGTCAGCAGGGCCGTCGCGGCCACCGCCAGCGGCGACAGCGGCCACAGGTCGTACGGCGGAAAGGCCAGGCCCAGCGCGACGCCGGAGACGACCGCGAGGCCGGTGCGCAGCGCCTCCCGGCGGGCCAGGGAGAGCAGGCGGCGGGTCCGTCCCGGGCGCACGGGGGCGGCCGGGGCGCCGGTCGTGGTGGGCGGCACCGCGCCGCCGGGCGAGGGGCCGCGCACGGCTTCTTGGGTGGTGTCGGAACCCGACGGCACGGTCACGGGCCTTCCTGCAGCAGGTCATGCATATGTGAGCTGACCGTACATCGGATGACCGGAATCGTGGGTGCGGGGTGCGCAGAAGGTGAAGAACACCGAAGACGGGTGCGGATCGGGGCCCGGGCGCCCTTCGGGCCGACCTGGGACCCGCTGGCTGCGGGTCGACCGAGAGCCGTTGTCTACTGAGCGTCCGGGCCCCACCCGGGTCGCACCTGCCGACCAGCCGAAACCCTCCGTCGCCCCGTACCGCTGGTGCTGGACCTGGCTCCCAGTGGCGGTGTGCCGTGGCGCACCGCCCCATGGCCCAGCTGCGTTCGACGACTGCGCGGAGGTCTCCCGGTCGGACGTCCTGTGGTGGACTCGGCCGAACCTACCGGCCGCCGACCGCCTGCTGTCAACAGGTGCTCCGCCTGCGTCGTTTTCGCGTCGTCCCAGGTCAGCAACGAGCGGCCCCTGGTGGGGCGAGTAGCGGCAAGCACGGGCCGTGAAGGGACCTGCCCGCCCGATGTCACTCGATCGGCGGCCCGAAGACCGTGCGGCCGCCGACGACCGTGCGCAGGCACACCGGGAGGTCCCGGCCCGGGGTGAGATCGGGCAGGCCGGGGGTGCCCGAGCGGGGGTCGGTGGACCAGCGCTCCACCCGCTCGTCGGGGGCCTGGACGACCAGGTCGCCGGTGCGCCAGACCGCGTAGTCGGCGGGCGCGCCGGGGACCAGGACGCCCGCGTCGTCCCTGCCGACGGCCCGCCAGCCGCCCCGGGTGTGGGCGGTGAAGGCGGCGCGGGCGGAGATGCCGTGGCCGGGGGTGCGGTGGAAGACCGCGGCGCGCACGGTGCCCCAGGGGTCGAGCGCGGTGACCGGGCTGTCGGAGCCCAGGGCGAGCGGCACACCGGCCTTGAGCAGCGCGGCGTACGGGTTGAGGGTGGCTGCCCGCTCGGCGCCGAGGCGGGCGGCGTACATACCGTCGGTGCCGCCCCAGGCCGCGTCGAAGGCGGGCTGGACGGAGGCGGTGAGGGCCAGCTCGGCGAAGCCGGCGATGGTGGCCGCGGTGAGCATTTCGGCGTGTTCGACGCGGTGCCGGGCGGCCCGGACGCGGTCCGTTCCCACCCGCTCGGCGGCGGCCCGTACGCCGTCGACGACGCTGGTCAGGGCGGCGTCGCCGATGGCGTGGAAGCCGGCCTGCAGGCCGGCCTCGGTGCAGGCGGCGACATGGGCGGCGATCGCGTCGGCGTCGAGCTGCGCGGTGCCGGTGTGGTCGGCGTCCGCGTACGGGGCGTGCAGATGGGCAGTGTGCGAGCCGAGCGAGCCGTCGGCGAACAGATCGCCCGCGGCGCCGATCGCGCCCAGCTCACGGATCCGCTCGGCGTCCTTTGCGGATGCGACCGCCTCGGCCCAGTAGCCGACCACGCGGGGGCCGGTCCCCTGCCGGGCGAGGGCGAGCAGTGCGGTGAAGTCGTCCTCGCCGGAGATCTCCGGGCCGGCGCATTCGTGGATGCTGCCGATGCCGAGTGCGGCGGCCCGGGCCAGGGTGGCGGCCTGGGCCTCGGCGCGCTGGGCGGGGGTGACGGTGGCGAAGGCAGCGCGGCGGGCCGCATGGTGGGCGTCCCCGGTCAGCGGGGCGTCGGCGCGGAAACCCACGCGGTCGCGGATGCCGGGGACGAGGTCCAGCAGGGCGGTGGTGACGACGGCGGAGTGCACGTCGACCCGGGTGAGGTAGAGCGGCCGGCCGCCGGTGGCGGCGTCCAGTTCGGCGCGGGACGGCGGGCGGCCCTCGGGCCAGGCGCTGGCGTCCCAGCCGTGCCCGAGCAGGATCCGGTCCGCCGGGCGGGCGTCGGTGTGGGCCCGGATGCGGGCCAGCGCGTCGGCCAGCGAGGTGGCGCCGAGCAGGTCGAGGCCGGTGAGCGCGAGCCCGGTGGCCGTGGTGTGCACATGTGCGTCCGTGAACGCCGGGGTGACCAGCGCCCCGTCCAGCCGGACGACCTCGTCGACGCCGTCGGCGAAGGAATCGGCCGCGCCCTCCTCACCGACCCAGGCGATGCGGTCCCCCTCCACGACCATGGCGGTGGCGAAGGGGTCGGCGGGACTGTGCACCTCACCGCCGCGCAGCAGAACCGTACGGGGGGAAGCCGGGTCGGGGATGTGCTCGCTCATACCGGACAGTCTGGCCCCTGGGCGGGCACGCTCCGCACGCAGGGGGCACCCGAGGGTGTCCTTCGGGTCAGATGCGCGGCGGGCGGGACTCGTACGGGGTGGACAGCACGACGGTGGTGCGGGTCGAGACGCCGGCGAGCGTGCGGATGCGGGTGAGCAGGTGTTCCAGTTCGAGCGGGGCGGCGACCCGGACCTTGAGGATGTAGTTCTCGTCGCCGGCGACGCTGTGGCAGGCCTCCAGCTCCGGGACCTCGGCGAGCCGGTCGGCGATGTCGTCGGGGGCGCTGGGGTCGAAGGGTTTGACCGAGATGAAGGCGGTGAGCGGCAGGCCCACGGCTTCCGGGTCCACGATCGCGGCGTAGCCGCGGATCACGCCGCGCTGCTCCAGGCGGCGCACCCGCTGGTGCACCGCCGAGGTGGACAGGCCGGTCGCCTTGCCCAGGTCGGTGTAGCTCATCCGCCCGTCCTTGACGAGCAGATCCACGATTTGTCGGTCCAACTCCTCCACCCGTTCAACCTACTGTGCGCGGGCGCGTATGCGCATCGTGCGCCGGATCGTGGACACCCCCGCGCCCTGCCGTGTGACCAATGCCACATGGGTGAACCCGTGTCCGTGGGGCGGTCGCGATTATGCGCGCGGCATGAAGGGAATTGCTGGTGGTGGCCAGGACCGCCCGTCAAGGAAGTCAGCGGTCCCCGCGGCCCACCCGAGGGGGATGGACATCATGCGACGCCTTCAGCAGGACTCCGCCGCCGCGAACATCGGCGCCCAGGAGGGCGACAGTTCCGGCCTCACCGGCGACGACGATGCGTACGACGCCTTCGACACCTTCGAGATCTACCGGGTGACCTGCCCGGACTGCCTGCAGCCGATCGCGCTGCTGGCGGACGAGGACGCCCTTCCCGAGCACGCGCTGTGCCCGACTCCGTGGAATCCCTTCGGACTGACGGTGTGCCAGGGTTCGGGCCGGCCGGCGGCCGAGGCCCCGGAGACCGAGGACGCGCTGGACGCCCAGGAGCAGGACGCGGCCGTGCTGCTGACCCTGCCGGAGGGCCTGGACTGGCGCCGCCAGCCGTTCTCGCACATCGGCGGGCCCGGCACCCGTCCGCTGCGGGTGCCGCGGATGCGCCACAGCGCCTGACGTTCCGCCCGCGGCCGTCCGGCGGCCGCGGTGTTCCTCGTACGCGTACCGGGGCCAGGGTCCGGCCTCAGTGGCTCACCAGTACCGGCCCTCGATCATCGCCTCCAGGCTGTCCCGGTGGAGGATCAGCGCATCGGCGTCCTCCGGTACCGGCACCTCCCCGAAGTGCACCTGGCGGTAGGCCACTCTCAGCATCACGACGGCGTGCCGCAGCGCCGCGTAGAGGGTGTGGAATTCCATGTCGCGCGGGGTGTGCCCGGTGAGCCGGGCGTAGCGGCTCTCGACGGCGTCCCGGCGCAGGAAACCGGGCAGCCCGCGTTGGCCGCTGCCTTCGGTGAGGTCCTGGAAGAAGCGGTGGAGGTAGATCATCCAGCCCAGGTCAAGTTCCCGGGGCCCGAGCGCGGCCATTTCCCAGTCGAGTACCGCGGCGGGTTCGAAACCGTCGTAGACGATGTTGCCGATCCGGGCGTCGCCCCAGGTCAGTACGGTCTCGCCGGGATCGGCGGGCCAGTGGTCGGCGAGCCAGGCGAAGCCGCGCTCGATCAGCGGTGAGCGCGGGGTGTCCGCAACGACCCAGGCGTAGTAGGCGCGTTGGGCCGCGACGTGCCGCTGCAGGGCGCTCCCGGTTCCGGCGGCGGAGAGGAATTCGGCCTCGGCGGGCGGGACTTGGTCGTGGAGCCGGGCGAGCACCCCGACACTGGCGGCCTCCAGCCGGTCGCGTTCGGTGTCGGTGGCTCCGGACAGCCAATTCCCCTCGTACGTATAGGGCATGACGTCCGGCGGCACCCGGCCGTCGGCCCGGGCCATGACGAAGAACGGCGCGCCGAGGTGCGCCGGGTCCTCCTCCAGCCAGAGGGTGCGGGGCACGGGGAGGTCGGTGTGCGCGGCGACCAGCCGCATGGTGCGGTACTGGCGGGGCATGTCGTAGCGCGGGAAGACGGTGTACGCGGCCGGGTCGGCGGCCAGCCGCAGGGCGCAGCGCATGGGGGTCCCTCCCTGCTCGGGCGAAGCCGAGAGCCTGGGGGACGGCGGATGAGCGTGCTCGATGTCGAAGAGCAGCGTCTCGCTGGACATGCCGTTGGAGCCGGGGACGGTGGTGCGGGTGGCGCGGGCGCCGGGGAGCCGGGTGCCGAGCCAGGCGGTGAGCCGGGCGGTGAGCTCGTCGGGGTCGCGGGTGGTGGTGCGGGGCCGGGGCGCGGTGCTCATCGGTCCGACTCCGGGGCCACCGCGGCGTGGTCGGCGAAGCCGCTGGGGTCATGGCGTCCGAAGCTGCCGTGTTCGAAGATCCCGTAGCCGGTGCGGCCGTCGAGGGTGAAGCGGGCGGCGTGGTCGGTGACGCCGTAGTGGGCGAGGGGGTGCGCCGCCGGGTCCTTGAGGTCGTACACCCGGCGGTCGGTCCAGCCGCGGCCGCGCCAGGTGCCGTGCTGCCAGTCGTCGACAGGATCAGCGGGGGGATAGCCGGCGCCGACGGCCAGGGGCGAGGAGGTGAGGATCTCGGCGGTGAGGTCCAGTGGTTCGCGGGCCGGGCCGGTGAGGTGGACGACCGCGCGCTCGGGGTGCCGGGTGCCGGGGCGGTAGGTGATGTCCGTGTGGGGCCAGCCGAGTTGGACGTCGGGGCGGTCCGGGCGGACCTGCCGCGCCTCGTTCAGGGTGCGGTACCCGTCGGCGTCCTCCTGGACGATGACCATGACGAACCGGTCGTCGAAGCGGACCGGGCACCAGATCCAGTGGAAGCCCTCGGTCCGCATTTCCTCCCCGGCCCGTCCGGGGTCCTCGCCGGGGATCGGCCGGACGCCCCAGCTGCGGTCGCGCGTCCCGCTCCACTCCCCCGCCGTGACGGCGATCTCCTCCCCCGCGACGCGGATCCGGCCGGTGCAGGTGCCGGCCTGGACGAACCGCCGGGCCTGGAGCGTCAGCCGGTCGCCGCGGTACTGCGTGTGGTGCGGTTCCCAGGTCGCCGGGAAGGCCGCGGTCCAGGTCAGGTCGTACGCCAGGCCGTCCGGGTCGCCGGGGTCCGCGGCGCAGGTCAGCCGCAGCCGGGCGAGCGGCTCCTCGACGGTGATCGAGAGCGGGCCGACGGTGAGCGCCATCCGGTCGTCGGTGAGCGCGTCGGAGGCGCGTACGGCGTGCAGCCGATCGCCGAGGCGGAGGGTGGCGTAGGCGTCGATGACGCCGGTGTTGGGGTAGACCCCGAGGCCGGCGATCAGCAGGGCCCGGCCCGAGTGGTCCAGGACGTGGAAGATGCACCGGTCGTAGGCGTTGCGGTCGCCGGTGGCGACGTGCCGCAGGGACAGCGGGACCTGGTGGATCGGGTATTCGTCGAGCGCGATGGGACGGTCGGACACTTCTCCTCCTGGGCGCTCGGGCAGGCCGGGCACCGCCTGGACTCGCGGGCCGCGGCGGGGAGTTGACGGTACGTCAGCTCGGCGCGGACGGCCAGACCCCGGTCGGGGTGAGAGGTGTCGAGAAGCGGGCGGGCCGGGTGCGCCGGCCCGCCCGGTGAAGATCAGCGGCCTTCCGGGCCCGCGAGGTGGCGGGCGATGACCATGCGCTGGATCTGGTTGGTGCCCTCGACGATCTGCAGGACCTTGGCCTCGCGCATGTAGCGCTCGACCGGGAAGTCGAGGGTGTAGCCGTAGCCGCCGAGGAGCTGGACGGCGTCGGTGGTGACCCGCATCGCGGTGTCGGTGCAGAAGAGCTTGGCCATCGCCGCCTCCTTGGAGAACGGCAGACCGGCGTCCCGCAGCCGGGCGGCGGTGAGGTAGAGCGCCCGGCCGGCCTCGATCTGGGTGGCCATGTCGGCCAGCATGAAGCGCAGGCCCTGGAAGTCCACCAGGGGGCGGCCGAACTGCCGGCGCTCGGCGGTGTACGAGAGCGCCTCGTCCAGCGCCGCCTGGGCGACGCCGACGGCACAGGCGGCGATGCCCAGGCGGCCGGAGTCCAGGGCGGACAGCGCGATGGCGAAGCCCTGGCCCTCGTCGCCGAGGCGGCGGGCGTCGGGGACGCGGACGCCGTCGAAGTGCAGCTGGGCGGTCGGCGAGCCCTTCATGCCCATCTTGCGCTCGGGGGCCGCGGCGCTCAGGCCGTCGGCGTCGCCGGGCACGAGGAAGGCGGTGATGCCGTGGGCGCCGCTGCCGCCGGTGCGGGCGAGGACGGTGTAGAAGTCGGCCACCCCGCCGTGGGTGGTCCAGGCCTTGGTGCCGTTCAGGGTCCAGGAGTCACCCTCGCGTTCGGCGCGGGTGGTCAGCGAGGCGGCGTCGGAGCCGGAGGACGGCTCGGAGAGGCAGTAGGCGCCCAGCAGGCCGCCGCCGAGCATGGCGGGGAGGTGTTCGGCGCGCTGTTCCTTCGTGCCGTAGCCGGCGAGGGCGTGGCAGGCGAGGGTGTGCACGCTGACGCCGAGGCCGACGGTGAGGCGGGCGGCCGCGAGCTCCTCGACGACCTGGAGGTAGACCTCGTAGGGCTGGCCGCCCCCGCCGAATTCCTCGTCGTAGGGCAGCGAGAGCAGTCCGGATTCCGACAGCAGCCGGAAGGTCTCACGGGGGAAGCGGCCGGCGTCCTCCTCCTCGGCGGCGGTCGGCCTGATCTCGCGCTCGGCGAGCTCTCGCACGAGCGTCATCAGGTCGCGGGCTTCCTCCGTGGGCAGCCTGCGGTCCACCGGCCGGGGGCCGTACTCGGTCATGGCGGCGCTCTCCTCCCTGTCGGGCGCTGCGGCGACGCACGCGGGGTGGGCGGCGGCGCCGTTTCCGTAGTGCCAGGCCGATGATCGCTTTCCGGGTCGCGGAAGGCGATGACCTGCGGCTGTGGCGCTAGGAGTATGCCCGATCGGCGGCCCCGCGTCACTGGTTGATCAACTGCGGATAAGGGTTCCGGCCCCCTACCCGGGTGGCACGGGGTGCCGCTACCGACCGCCGGTGAAATTGGTCCGAACCATTGACGCACTGGTCTAGTCCTTCTACCTTCTCCTCAACGTTCAACGCGTTCATGCCAATTCGGAACGCAGGTCCGCAAGCTTCCCCCTCGCCCCCCTCCGAGGAGACGACATGCTCAGACCGCACCGGAGGCGATCGCCGCGCCGGCTGATCGCCGCCGCCACCGCGCTGTGTACCGCGGCGCTGGCCGGCACTCTGCTCGCCGGCCCGGCCTCCGCCCACCCGGCCGGCACCTCCGCCCCGCACCCGTCCGCGGCCGCCGTCCCCACGGCGAAGCCGGCCGCGGCGGGCAGCAAGGTGGTCGGCTACTTCACCAACTGGGGTGTCTACGACCGCAATTACCACGTCAAGAACGTCGAGACGTCCGGGTCGGCGGCCAAGCTGACACACATCAACTACGCCTTCGGCAACGTCCAGGGCGGCAGGTGCGCCATCGGTGACTCCTACGCCGACTACGACAAGGCCTACACCGCCGACCAGAGCGTCGACGGCAAGGCGGACACCTGGGACGCCGGTGCGCTGCGCGGCAACTTCAACCAGCTCAGGAAGCTCAAGAAGCTGCACCCCGGCCTCAAGGTGATCTGGTCCTTCGGCGGCTGGACCTGGTCCGGCGGCTTCGGCGAGGCCGCCAAGAACCCGGCCGCCTTCGCGCAGTCCTGCTACGACCTGGTCGAGGACCCGCGCTGGGCGGACGTCTTCGACGGCATCGACATCGACTGGGAGTACCCCAACGCCTGCGGTCTGACCTGCGACACCAGCGGGAAGGACGCCTTCACGAACGTCATGAAGGCGCTGCGGGCGAAGTTCGGCGGGAACAACCTGGTGACCGCGGCGATCACCGCGGACGCCTCGGCCGGCGGCAAGATGGACGCCGCCGACTACGCGGGCGCCGCCCAGTACGTCGACTGGTACAACCCGATGACGTACGACTACTTCGGCGCCTGGGACGCCAAGGGACCGACCGCGCCGCACTCCCCGCTCTCGTCGTACCACGGCATCCCCAAGGCCGGTTTCAACACCACCGACACCATCGCCAAGCTGAAGGGCCTCGGGGTGCCGGCGAGCAAGCTGCTGCTGGGCATCGGCTTCTACGGCCGCGGCTGGTCGGGCGTCACCCAGGACGCGCCGGGCGGCACCGCGACCGGTGCCGCGCCGGGCAAGTACGAGGCCGGCATCGACGACTACAAGGTGCTCAAGACCCGCTGCCCGGCCACCGGCAAGGTGGGCGGCACCGCGTACGCCAAGTGCGGTGACCAGTGGTGGAGTTACGACACCCCGGAGACCATCGGGACCAAGATGGCCTTCAAGAACGCCCAGGGCCTGGGCGGCACGTTCTTCTGGGAACTGAGCGGTGACACCACCAACGGCGAGCTGATCAAGGCGATCAACTAGCGGTCGGCGCACGGGACCCGGACGGGCGGGAGGTGGCGACCTCCCGCCCGTCCGGCATGCCGCCCCGCCGGCCCGGCATGCGCCCCGCCGGTCTCAGACGGGCGACCGCGGCGGGGCCGGGCAGGCCGGTTCGAACTCCTCGATCAGTCGGAGGGTGTCGCCCAGCCCGCGCACCAGCAGCGCCACCACCGTCTCGCGGGGCACCTCCTGCTCCGCGATCCGGTCCAGGGTGACGCCCTCGACGCCGGAGAGCCAGCCGGTCAGCGCGGTGCGGGCGAGCGGCGGGAGGTCGGTACGGCCCCAGGCGCCGAGCGCGATGGTGCCGAGCAGCCGGGCGCGCACCGGGTCGCGGATCGCCATCACCTCGGCGTCGAAGCCGACCCCGCCGGTGAGGAGGGCGCGGTAGGCGGCCTGGTGGTGCTGGGCGTAGCGCAGATGGCCGTCGACGGTGCGCTGCACGCGTGCGGCCGGCGGCAGGTCGTGGGTGGCGCCGCCCCGCTCGACCAGCCCGGCCTTCCGTGACGTACAGGGCGTATGACAGAGCGTCATGAGCCCCGACCGCCGTACCGCGCCGCCTCGGACCTGATCATCCCGGACGCGCCTGCGGCTGCACGCGGGACATCCGCACGCCTGAGCGACGGCGGGCAGGCGGGGTTTACGGCTCCGTCCCGGCCGAGCACCATCGGCACGTACGGTGCAGGAGCCGCTGCGGAGAGGTGACACGTGGTCAACCCCTGGCTGGCGATGGAGGCCGGTGCCGATCCGGTGGAGCGCACCCGGACGGTGCGCCGGGCCCATGCCGCGTTCCTGGCCGACGGGACCGTCGCCCCGCCGGTCCGCCGGGTCGTCGCCGAGTCGTGGCGCCGGTCCGCGCATGCGCGGGCCGCGTGGGACGGTGCCGCGCCGATCGAACTGGACGAGGCGGCGCTGCGGGCCCACCGCGAGAGCCATCCGCTGGCCCGCGCGATGCCCGTCTTCCGGGACCTGCTGGGCAGCATCGCGCAGGACGGGGCGCATCTGCTGGCCGTCTGCGACCAGCAGGGGCGGCTGCTGTGGGTGGAGGGGCACCGCGGGGTGCGGCGCAGCGCCGAGCGGATGAACTTCGTGGTCGGCGCGCGCTGGGACGAGCCGCACGCCGGCACCAACGCACCCGGCACCGCGCTCGCCGCCGACCACGCCGTGCAGATCTTCGCCGCCGAGCACTACAACCGGCAGGTGCAGCGCTGGACCTGTGCGGCCGCGCCGCTGCACGATCCGCGGACCGGGCGGCTGCTGGGCGCGGTGGACATCACCGGCGGCGACCATCTGGCGAGCCCGCACAGCCTGGCCCTGGTGCAGGCCACCGCCCGGGCCGCGGAGGCCCATCTCGCGGCCGGGACGCCGGCACCGGGCGCGTACCTGTCCGTGCTCGGACGGGACGAGGCGCTGCTGGTCGTCGACGGCCGGCGGCTGCGGCTCGGGCGCCGGCACAGCGAGATCGTGCTGCTGCTGGCCCGTCATCCCGCGGGGCTGACGGGCGATCAGCTCACGGTCCAGCTCTACGGCGAGCGCGAGATGCGCCCGGTGACGCTGCGCGCCGAGCTGTCCCGGCTGCGGCAGCTCGTCGGGGGCCTGCTGCACTCGCGTCCGTACCGCCTGAGCCGGCCGGTGGAGACCGACCTCGGCACGGTCGAGGAACGGCTGGCGGCCGGCGACCCGTGGTCCGCGCTGGACGGCTACCGCGGCCCGCTGCTGCCGTCGTCGGAGGCACCCGGTGTGCGGCGGCTGCGGGACGCGCTCGCCGACCGGCTGCGCGCCGCCCTGCTCGCCGCGCGCGATCCGGGACTGCTGGGCGCGTGGTCCCGTACGCCGTGGGGCGAGGACGACCTGGAGGTCTGGGAGGCCCTGGTGGACGCGCTGCCGGAGCGGTCACCGGCCCGCGGCGTGCCGCGCGCCACCGCGGACCGGTTGCGCGCCGCGTACGGCCTGACCGGCGGCGCGGCGCCCGCCCCGGCCGCCGCGCGCAGCGCAACGTTCCGGCAACCTCCGCCGCCCTAGGGTGCGCCCATCGTCCGCCGCACGGGAGCGGCGGGCACCGCACCGAGAGTGATGGGGAGGCCGCCTCATGGCCCGCTACGCCAACCCGGGTTCCGCCGATGCCGTGATGAGCTATCTGCCGCGCTACGACCACTGGATCGGCGGCGAGTTCGTGGCGCCCGCGGCGGGCCGGTACTTCGAGAATCCGACGCCGGTCAACGGAGCGCCGTTCACCGAGATCGCCCGGGGCACCGCCGAGGACGTCGAGCGGGCACTGGACGCCGCGCACGCGGCCGCGCCCGGCTGGGCCCGTACCCCGGCCGCCGAACGCGCCGCCGTCCTCAACCGGATCGCCGACCGGACGGAGGCGCACCTCGAAGCCCTCGCGGTCGCCGAGAGCTGGGAGAACGGCAAGCCGGTACGCGAGTCCCTGGCGGCCGACATCCCGCTCGCGGTCGACCACTTCCGCTATTTCGCCGGGGCGCTCCGGGCCCAGGAGGGCTCGCTGTCGGAGATCGACGAGGACACCGTCGCCTACCACTTCCACGAGCCGCTCGGCGTGGTCGCACAGATCATCCCGTGGAACTTCCCGATCCTGATGGCCGCCTGGAAGCTCGCCCCGGCGCTGGCGGCGGGAAACACGGTCGTCCTGAAACCGGCCGAACAGACCCCCGCCTCCCTCCACTTCTGGATGAGCCTGGTCGCCGACCTGCTGCCGCCCGGCGTGGTCAACATCGTCAACGGCTTCGGCGTCGAGGCCGGCAAGCCGCTGGCGTCCAGCCCCCGGGTCGCCAAGATCGCGTTCACCGGCGAGACCACGACCGGCCGGCTGATCATGCAGTACGCCTCGGAGAACCTGCGTCCGGTGACGCTCGAACTGGGCGGCAAGAGCCCCAACATCTTCTTCGACGACGTCTCCGCCGCCGCGGACGACTTCCTCGACAAGGCGGTGGAGGGCTTCACCATGTTCGCCCTCAACCAGGGCGAGGTGTGCACCTGCCCGTCCCGCGCATTGATCCAGCGCGGCCACTACGACGACTTCCTGGCGGCCGGCGTGGCCCGTACGGAGAAGATCGTCCAGGGCCACCCGCTGGACACCGACACCATGATCGGCGCCCAGGCGTCCAACGACCAGCTCGAAAAGATCCTCTCCTACCTGGACATCGGCCAGAAGGAAGGCGCCCGCATCCTGACCGGCGGCACCCGCGCCGAACTCGGCGGCGAGCTGGAGGGCGGCTACTACGTCCGCCCCACCGTCTTCGAGGGCAACAACGACATGCGTGTCTTCCAGGAGGAAATCTTCGGCCCGGTCGTCGCCGTGGCGCCCTTCTCCGACTTCGACGACGCCATCGGCATCGCCAACGACACCCTCTACGGCCTCGGCGCCGGCGTCTGGACCCGCGACGGCTCCACCGCCTACCGCGCCGGCCGCGCCATCCAGGCCGGCCGCGTCTGGACCAACTGCTACCACGCCTACCCGGCCCACGCCGCCTTCGGCGGCTACAAACAGTCCGGCATCGGCCGCGAGAACCACAAGATGATGCTGGACCACTACCAGCAGACGAAGAACCTGCTGGTGTCGTATTCGCCGAAGAAGCTCGGCTTCTTCTAGGCGCCCGTCCTACGCACTTCCCACCCCCGTGGACGCCGATTCCACCGGCTGTTCCGCCCAGATGGTTTTGCCGTTGCGTACGTAGCGGGTGCCCCAGCGGGCGGTGAGTTGGGCGATCAGGAAGAGGCCACGGCCGCCTTCGTCGGTGGTGGCGGCGTGGCGCAGGTGGGGCGAGGTGCTGCTGGTGTCCGAGACCTCGCAGATGAGGTGGTGGTCCCGGATGAGCCGGAGGGTGGCCGGACCGCTGCTGTAGCGGTAGGCATTGGTGATCAGCTCGCTGACGATCAGCTCGGTGGTGAGGGCCATGTCCTCCAGGCCCCAGTCGTGGAGCTGGGCGGCCGCGAGTTTCCGGGCCTCGGCGGCCGCGGTCGGTTCGGCCGGCAACTCCCAGGTGGCCACCTGGTGTTCGGCCAGGCAGCGGGTGCGCGCTGCGAGCAACGCGATGTCGTCGCGGGGGCTCTCGGGGAGCAGCGCGTCCTCCACCGCCTTGCAGGTGTCGTCCAGTGACCGGGCGGGATCGCTCAGCGCCTCGCGGAAGAGGGCCAGGCCCTCGTCGAGATCGCGGCGCCAGGCCGCCAGGAGTCCATCGGTGTAGAGGACGAGGAGGGAGCCCTCGGGCAGGTCCCATTCGGTGGCTTCGAAGGGCAGGCCGCCCAGGCCGAGCGGCGGGCCGGCCGGCAGATCGGGGAAGTCCACCCGTCCGTCCGGGGTCACCACGGCGGGCGGCGGGTGGCCGGCGCGGGCGAGGGCGCAGCGCCCGTGGACCGGGTCGTAGACCGCGTACAGGCAGGTCGCGCCGACGATCTGCGGGGAGTTCTCGTCGGTCGCCTCCTGCTCGGCGGCCAGCCGGTCCACGAGGTCGTCCAGATGGGAAAGCACCTCGTCCGGTGGCAGGTCGAGGTTGGCGAGGGTGTGGACCGCGGTGCGCAGCCGGCCCATGGTGGCCGCGGCGTGGATGCCGTGGCCGACCACGTCGCCGACGACGAGGGCGACCCGGAGTCCGGAGAGCGGGATGACGTCGAACCAGTCGCCGCCGACGCCGGCGGTGGTGTCGGCCGGCCGGTACCGACGGGCGATCTCGACCGCGTGGTGCTCGGGCACCTCGCGCGGGAGCAGGCTGCGCTGCAGCGCGACCGCGGCCTGTTGCTGCTGGGTGTAGCGCCGGGCGTTGTCGATGGATACGGCGGCGCGGGCGGCGAACTCCTCGGCCAGCGTCAGGTCGTCCTCCTCGAACGGCTCGGGCCGGCGCCACCGCCACAGGCTCACCACGCCCAGCACGAGGCCGCGCGCGACCAACGGCACCACGATGAGTGAGTGGACGCCCAGTTCGAGGACCCGCTCGACCTTGGCCGGGTCCAGGGTCGACCAGGCGGGGGAGAATTCCAGGACCGGTTCGAGGACGGGACGTCGCTCGGCCAGGCATCTGGCCTGCGGTGCCTCCGGGGGGAAGTGCATGGTGTGGCCCACCGGGAACATCACCGGCGGCGTCTCCGGCGAGACGCTCCGCACGGCCGTCCTGCGCAGGGCGGCCGACGGCTCATGGTCCGGCTCCTCACCGCGGGTCACCGGTTCGAGCAGATCCACGGAGGCGCAGTCCGCGAGGTCGGGGACCGCCACCTCGGCCAGCTCACGCGCCGTGGCCTCCACGTCGAGGGTGGTGCCGATACGGGCGCCGGCCTCATTGAGCAGCGCCAGTCTCCGGCGCGCCCGGTAGCGGTCGGTGACGTCCTCGACGAGCTCGGTGACACCGAGGATCCGCCCGGACGCATCCTGCATCCGGAAGGCCGAGACGGAGACGAACATCTCCGTGTGGGGGTCGTGCCGCAGATGGCAGGGCTGCTCGGTGAAGATCAGCGGTTCGCCCGTTTCGAGCACCCGCCGAAGCCCCGACTCCACCAGGGCCGTGTCCCGGTCGACGACGAAGTCTCCGGTGCGCATCCCCCGGTAGTGCTCGGCCGGAAGGCCGCCGAACCGCGCGATCGCCCGGTTCACCCGCAGCAGGCTCAGGTCAGGGGCGAGGACGGCGAGACCGATCGGGGACCGGCGGAACATCCCGTCCAGGACCGACCGGTCCGTCTCCCACTGGATCACCTGCTCCGCGGGCGCACTCGCGAGGAACCACTCGATGCGGGAGTCCTGCCGCACCACCGCCCGGGCCCGGCACCCCACCTCGACCCGTTCACCACCCCGGTCCCGCACAGGGATGACCCCGAACCAGCCGCCGGCGCTCACGCAGGCCGCCACCGCCGCCATGACGACGTCTTCATCGCGGGGATCGATCAGCAGGTCGCGGGCCGCCCGTCCCAGCACCTCCTCGGGCGACCAGCCGAGCAGCGCCTCGGCACGCTCGCTCCAGCCGACGACCCGCCCTGTCTCGTCCAGCACCGCGGAGGCCGAGCGACGCACCGCGAACGGGTCGTCGGGACTCTCGCTGAACGTCGTCACCGGTGTGTCCATCACTACCACCCTCGTACCACCCCGGCGAGATCGCGCGCCGAGGCCGGGAGGGCCGGCGGTGAGCGGATCGGCGCATTCGTCGGGGGCAGCCGCCTGCGGGCGGTGGTCCAGGCGTTGTTCCCCTTGAACGGGCCGGGCAGGCACCTGCGTTGGTTCGGGTCCCGGCTCAGCAGGCAGAGTTGCAAATCCGCCTTGCAAGGGAGCTTTGCAACTTCTAAGCTGCCCTGTATGCCACCCGAACCTCAGGAAATCAGCGACGTGGAGGCCCTCCGGGTGCTCGCGCACCCCATGCGGCAGAAGATCGAGCAGTGCCTGCGCAAGGGCCCCGCCAACTCCACCACTCTCGCCCGCGAACTGGGCGAGAGCACCGGACTGACCAGTTATCACCTGCGCCAGATGGCCAGGCACGGGTTCATCGAGGAGGCGCCCGAGCTGGCGAAGGGGCGGGAACGGTGGTGGCGGGCGGTGCCCGGGGACCGGCGGTTCCCGCCGTACAGCCGGCAGACGCCGCAGATGCGCGAGGCGCTGACGCAGATGCACCGGCTGAACCTCGCCGAACTTCTCGACAGCGCCCGGCAGTTCGAGGCGGCGCGTGACACCCTCGGCTCCTGGGCGGATGCGGCGATCTTCTCCCGTGCCACGCTACGACTCGATCCGGCGCAACTCCGGGAGTTCTTCGAGGAGTACATCGCGCTGGTCCACCGGTACTCCCCCACGCAGGAGGAAGCGGCTCCCGAGGCGCGCGCCGTCCTGGTCCGTCTGCTCGGGTTCCCCGAGATCGGTGAAGAGGACGGCACGGCGTGAGGCTCTCGTTCCGTCGAGGCATATCCGCGCTGGTGGCCGTGGTGGGGACGGTCGTCCTTGCGGCTGCGCCGGTGCCCGCGGGTGTGGCCCGGGCCGACGGTCACCGGTCGCACGGACGCGTCCAGGACGGCGCGGGCCTGGTCCACCAGGAGGTTTCCTTCCGGGGTGGTGACGGGCTCGTCCTGCACGGAACGGTGCTGAGCACAGCCACGGCCCAGAGGGCGCCTGCCCGGCCCGGAATCGTGCTGATCGGCGGGTCGGGTCCGGGGCCTCGCGAGGAGTACCGGCAGGAGGCCGAGGCCTTCGCCCGTGCGGGGATCACGACGCTGGTGTACGACAAGCGCACGGTGCGCTACTCCAGGCTGGACCGCGACTTCGGTCTGCTGGCGGCCGACGCCGTGGCCGGGGTGCGGCTGCTGCGGGGCCGGCCGGGGGTGGATCCGCACCACGTCGGTCTGTGGGGGTTCAGCGAGGGGGGCTGGGTCGCCCCGCTGGCCGCCGCGCGCTCCTCCGACGTCGGCTTCGTGATCACCATCGGCGGGCCGGGCCACTCGCCCCTGCGCACCCAGACCTGGAACCTCACCACCCATCTGCGGCATCGCGGCATCACCGGGTCCTTCCTGCCCGCCCTGGAGGGGCCCGCCGCCCAACTCGTCGCCTCCACCGGCCTGTTCCCCGAGGGAGACTTCGATCCGTTGCCGGCATTGCGGCGGCTGCGCCACACGCCGGTGCTGGCCCTGTGGGGCGATCACGACCGGCAGGTGCCACCGCGTGAGAGCGCGCAGATATTTCGGCGCACCCTGGCCGGGGCGGGCAACCGGCATGTCGTCGTCCGCTTCCTCCGGGACGCCGCGCACAACGGCCACCGCACCTCGGACGGCTTCGACCGGATCGCCGGACCGCTCTATCAGGGCAAGCGATTGGGGGCGCTGGCCCCGGGCTACGTCCACACCCTCACCTCCTGGGTGGCTGCGGTGGCCGCCGGTCACCCTCCCCGGTCGAGCACCGCCTCCGCCCCGCCGCAGCCGGTGTCCAGTGCCCCCGCAGCCGGGGCCTGGTACGCCTGGCTGCCTCCCGTACTGCTGCTCCTGGGGTTCGCCGCCTATCCGGTGAGCGGGGCGCTACGACGGATCGCGCGGCGCCCGCGGCCCGGCCCGGCCCGGGGAGCGGCCCTGCGGCGTTGGCTGGCCGGGCTGGGCCTCGTGGCGGTAACCACCGCGGTGCTGTGCCCCCTTGCGGTGTACGTGGTGGGCGACGGGGGTGCGGCGGGACCGGTGGTGGCGGGGCGTCCGTCGGGATGGCTGGTGGCGCAGGCGCTGAGTGTCAGCGTGGTCGTGCTGACCGGGGTGACGGTCCGGCGCCGGCGGAACGGGCAGCGCACCCCGGCCGGGTCGCGTCCGCATGTCCGGCCCGGGGTGGCGCGGGCGACGCTGATGGTGACGGCGGTGCTGTTCGTGCCGTGGGCGCTGTGGTGGGGGACGTTGCGTCCGTGAGGAACACCGCGACTCCCGGCCCGGGGCCACGGCGGCCGAAGACGCCCCCCGGCGAGCCCTCCGCGCCCGCGCCGTGGGCCGGGCTCACCCCGCCTGGAGCGCGACGACCAGTGTGGACGTGCACAGGACAAGCATGGCGGTGGCGTTGAGGAAGAGGTTGCGCCCGTAGTCCTTGGCGCGTACGTGCAGGGAGATGGCGACGAGGAAGTAGGCCACCAGTGAGGCGGTGGTGAGAACGGCCAGCGGCAGGAACCAGATGCCGACGATCAGGCCGGCCGCCGAGGCGGTCTTCAGCACGGGCAGCCACCTCCAGTACCGGCGTGGAAAGCCGACATCCTCCAGGCAGGCCCGGACGAATGCGACGGGCCTGAGACACAGTGCTGCGTCGCCGAGCTGGACGGCGGCCAGGCCGGCGAAGAGCCACCACGGGTGGATCACGGCAGATACCTCGTTTCGTAGCCGGGGGAGCGCTGTAACAGCTGTCGGAACGAGGGACGAGCGCGGGCCGGCGATTCGTGACATCACCACGTCGAGGAGGGCGCGGGCAGGCAGCGCGGGCGGTCCGCCGCCTTTCCCACCAGGCCGGTTCATCAAGCTGTTATCGCCGTCATATTTATTATTGCACTGTGCAATGTTACGGTGAGTGCGATGACCGATCCTGTGCGGCGCGGCAGGGCCGGTCCAACGGGCGTGAGGCGCGTGTCGCCGTCCGCCGTTCCATCGACCAGCACCACCAGTGCGCGCCGATGACCAGAGAGCGGAGCGGATCGCACCGCGACTGAGCCCGGCACCGGTATCGGTACCGGGGCCACTGCCCGCTCCCTTTCCCAGGGCAATGACGCCCGCCCCCTGCCGCTGTGTGACCACGCCCGGCCCCCTGACGTCCGGGGGCCGGTTCGCGGGTCCGCCGACAGTGGCCTGTTCCTTTTCAGCCAGACGAAGCGGAGGTACCCCGTGGCCCGGCCCGACGCCGCCCGGAATCAGACGAAGACAGGAGCGAAGAGCCCCGGTCGCCCCTCCGGCGAGAAGATCGCGGATCTCGGCGACTTCCACGTCCTGCCCCGGGTCGCGGTGATCACCGGCCTGGCCGTGCCCGTCGGGGCGGTCGCCGCGCTCGTCGCCGTGGGGCTGCTCAAACTGATCGCCCTGTGCACCAACCTGTGTTTCCACGGCCGTTTCTCCTTCGGCGGGGCCACACCGGGCTCCACCGCGCACTGGTGGCTCATCCTCTGCATGCCGGTGCTGGGCGGGCTGGTCATCGGGCTGATGGCCAGGTTCGGGTCGGAGAAGATCCGCGGCCACGGCATGCCGGAGGCCATCGAGTCGATCCTCGTCGGAGGCAGCCGGGTCCAGCCGCGCGTCGCGGTCCTCAAGCCGGTCTCGTCCGCGATATCCATCGGCTCCGGCGGCCCGTTCGGCGCCGAAGGCCCGATCATCATGACCGGCGGCGCGGTCGGATCGATCCTCGCCCAGTTCCTCCGCGTCACCACCGACGAACGCAAGACCCTCCTGGTGGCCGGCTCCGCCGCGGGCATGGCGGCCACCTTCAACTCCCCGCTCGCCGCCATCCTGCTCGCCGTCGAGCTGCTGCTCTTCGAGTGGCGGCCCCGCTCCTACCTGCCGGTCGCGGTCGGCGCGGTCACCGCCACCCTCGTACGCGGACCGCTCCTGGGCACCGAGCCGCTCTTCGGCGGCGCCCACGTCCCCACCGAACTGCCGGTCTCCGTCTACGGACTGTGTGTCGTCGCCGGGCTCGCCGCCGGGCTCCTCGCCCTTCTGGCGACGTGGCTCGTCTACTTCTCCGAGGACCTGTTCGCCAAGTTGCCGCTGCACTGGATGTGGTGGCCCGCCATCGGCGGCGCGGTCATCGGACTCGGCGGCCTGGTGGAGCCGCGCGCGCTGGGCGTCGGCTACGACGTCATCGACCAGCTGCTCACCGGCCGCGCCACCGTCGGGCTGATCCTCGGCATCCTCGTCGTCAAGACGCTGATCTGGGGGCTCTCCCTGGGCTCCGGCACCTCCGGCGGCGTCCTCGCCCCGATGTTCATGATCGGCGGCGCGCTCGGGGCCGCCGAGGGGCTCGTCTTCCCCTCCGTCAGCCCCGGCTTCTGGGCCCTGGTGTCACTGGCGGGCGTGCTGGGCGGGGTCATGCGCTCGCCGCTGACCGGCATCGTCTTCTGCGTGGAACTGACCCATGAGCTCCACGCCCTCCTCCCGATGGTGATCACCGCGTCCTCGGCGTATCTGCTGTCGGTGATCGTCCTCAAGCGGTCCGTGCTCACCGAGAAGATCGCCCGCCGCGGCCTCCACCTCACCCGCGAGTACTCCGTGGACCCCCTGGAAGTCCACCTCGTACGCCAGCTGGAAACCCCCGTCACCCTCACGTTCCGCACGGACCAGACCGCCGGCGAGGCCGGGGCCCGGCTGCGCGAGGCGCATCAGGCCCGGGACGCCGACGGCGTCCTCGCCCAGCGGCTCTACCCCGTCCTGGACGGCGAGGGAAGCCTGGCGGGGGTCGTCACCCGCGCGGAACTGCTGCACGGCGCTCCGGACGACGACCGGGAGCTGGGCGGTCTCGCCCGTCCCGCGATCACCGCCCATCCGGACGAGACCCTGCGGACCATCGCCAACCGCATGGCGGCCCACCAGGTCACCCGCGTCGTCGTCACCCCGCGCACCGCGCCGCACCGCGTCGAGGGGATCCTGAGCCTGCGTCATCTGCTCGAAGCGCGCCGGGTGGACCTGCACGAGGAACAGCACGCCGAACGCGTCCTCACCCCGTTCCGGCGGGGGCCGCGGCAGCGCAAGCCGGCCCTGGCGGCATCCGCCGAGGCGCTCAGCGACGCCGCCGGCTGCTGATCCCGCGTGCCGCGCCGACCGCCGGATGGCGGTACGGCGCGGCCGGTGTGCGGGAGCGGTAGACGACGTAGGGGCGGACGAGGTAGCCGACCGGCGCGGTGAAGGCGTGCACGAGGCGGCTGAACGGCCACAGCGCGAACAGCGCCATCGCCAGCAGCGCGTGCACCTGGTAGACGAGCGGCGCCTGCGCCATGGCGGAGACATCGGGGTCCAGGGCGAACAGGCTGCGGAACCAGATCGAGACGCCGAGGCGGTAGTCGTACGAGTGCGCGGCCACGCCGGAGGCCGTTGCGGTCAGGCCCGCGAGCAGCACCGCCGTGAGCAGCGGGTAGACGGCCCGGTCACTGCGGCCGGTCGCGGCCCGTACCGCGGGGACGCGCAGCCGGCGGTAGAGGAGTACGGCCAGGCCCAGCGCGGTGGCCAGGCCCGCGGCACCCCCCACCAGCAGGGCGTTCTCGTGGTACAGGTGCTCGCTGATGTGCAGCCGGTCGGTCAGCGACTCCGGTACGAGCAGCCCCGCGATGTGTCCGGCGATGACGAACAGCAGGCCGTAGTGGAACAGCGGGCCGCCGATCCGTAGCAGCCTGCTCTCGTGCAGCTGGCTGGAGCGGGTGGTGAAGCCGAACCGGTCGTAGTGGTAGCGCCAGGTCACCCCCGCGACGAGCAGGACCAGCGTGAGATAGGGCAGGACGCCCCACAGCGCGATGTGCAGATGCTTCATCTGCGGGCTCCTCGGTCGCTCGGTTGCGGTTGGGCGGGGAACGGATCCAGGCCCACGGTCTCGGTCGGCGGCCCGGTACGGGCGAGCCTGAGGGCCTCCTCGCGGCTGGCCGGCGACGCCCCCGGAAGGCCGAGGCAGACGGCCTGGAGGAGGTCGGCGTACGGGCTGCGGTAGGCGATCAGGGCGAAGCGCAGCACTTCAAGAGCGGCTCGGTACCCGGTCAGCAGCGGGACGCCTGCCGCCGGGCTGCGGGCGGCGAACTCCAGGACGACGGGCAGGAAGTCGGGCAGCTCCTCCTCCGGCGGCACCCAGCCGTGCTGCCGGTAGAGGGACTTGAGACGGGCCAGGGAGGAACCACGGCGGCGGGTGTCGCCGTCGGTGTAGTACGTGAGGTAGAGACAGCGCCGCCGGCTGCGGTCGAAGGTGGCGACGTACCGGGCGGCGAGGTCCAGGGGGTCCGCGCCCGCCATCCGCGTGCAGAAGCCGAGCAGAAACTCCATTTCCGCACCCGGGAGTTGGCGTACCGCGGAGTCAACCGTGCGCAGCCGCTGCGGCCAGTCGTGGTCCGGGTAGCCGAGGAGCAGGGAGGCAGCCTGGTGGACGACGGGGCCGACGGGGCGGGTCACCGCCGCGGCTCCGCCACGCGGGGGAAGAGCCCGGCGGGCCGTCCCCTTCCGTTCCAGTTGAGGAGGTTGACGCGGCCGTGCAGTCCGGTGCCGGGGCCGGCCGGTCCCGCGGCGGGTGCGGCGTGGAAGGCGTCGGCGTCCCGGCCCGGCATCATCCCCGGGCCTCCGGCCACGTCCAGGCTGCACCCGTCCGCGCTCCCGTCGTGCGGGCCGCCGGCGGTGTAGCTGGTCGGGATCACGTACCGCTCTTCGTACTTGGCCAGGGCGAGCAGCCGGTAGAGGTCCAGGATGCCCTGCTCGTCCAGGCCCACCGCGGCCGCGATGCCCGGGTCCTGTTCGTCGCCGAGGTTGACCCGCCGCATGTGCGCGCGCATCGCCGCGAGCCGGCACAGCGCGGCCTCCACTGGGGCCGGGTCGCCCGCGGTGAACAGTTCGGCGAGGTACTCGACGGGGATGCGCAGCGAGTCGATGGCGCCGAACAGGCTGGCCGGGTCCTCGCCGTCGTGGCCGGTGGCGGTCAGCGCGTCCACCACCGGCGACAGCGGCGGGACGTACCAGACCATCGGCATCGTCCGGTACTCCGGGTGCAACGGCAGGGCCACCCGGAAGCGGCTGATCAGCGCGCGGACCGGTGAGCGGCGGGCGGCCTCGACCCAGTCGTGCGGGATTCCCGACTCCGCCGCGGCCTGCGCCACTTGGGGGTCGTCCGGGTCGAGGAAGCAGCCGAGCTGCGCCTCGTAGAGGTCCTGCTCGTTCTCGGCGGAGGCCGCCTCGCCGACCTTGTCCGGGTCGTACAGCATGACGCCCAGGTAGCGCAGCCGCCCCACGCAGGTCTCCGAGCAGACGGTGGGCTCACCGGCCTCGACCCGTGGATAGCAGAAGGTGCACTTCTCGGCCTTGCCGGTGGAGTGGTTGAAGTAGACCTTCTTGTACGGGCAGCCGCTCACGCACATCCGCCAGCCCCGGCAGCGGTCCTGGTCGACCAGGACGATGCCGTCCTCGATCCGCTTGTACATCGCGCCGGAGGGGCAGACGGCGACGCAGGACGGGTTGAGGCAGTGCTCGCAGATGCGCGGCAGGTAGAACATGAACGCCTGCTCGTACTCCAGGCGGACCTTCTCGTTCATCCGGCGCAGGACCGGGTCGGCGGCCAGGTGGTCGGGGCCGCCGCCCAGGTCGTCGTCCCAGTTCGGGCCCCACGTGACCGCGGTGGGGCGGCCGTCGATGAGGGAGCGGGGCGGGGCGGTGGGGAGGTCGTCGCCGAGCGGGGCGGTGGTCAGGTTCTCGTAGTCGTACGTCCAGGGCTGGTAGTAGTCGTCGAGGGTGGGCAGTTCGGGGTTGGCGAAGAGCCGGGCCAGGCGCCGGGCGCGGCCGCCGGTGCGCGGGACCAGCCGGCCGTGCTTGAGCTGCCAGCCGCCCTTCCACCTGTCCTGGTCCTCGTGGCCGCGGGGGTAGCCCTGGCCGGGGCGGGTCTCGACGTTGTTGAACCAGACGTATTCGGTGCCGGTGCGGTTGGTCCAGGTCTGTTTGCAGGTGACCGAGCAGGTGTGGCAGCCGATGCACTTGTCGAGGTTCATGACCATGGCCACCTGCGCCATGACCCGTGGGCGGCCGGGCCCGGGTGCCGTGCGGGGGCGCCCGGCCTTGTTCTGCTTCATGTCAGTACTCCACGTCCTGGGCGCGGCGGCGGATCGTCGTCACGGCGTCGCGCTGGTTGCCGGTCGGGCCGTAGTAGTTCGGGGCGAACGACAACTGGCCGTATCCGCCGATGAGATGGGTCGGCTTGATGAGCAGTTTGGTCAGGGAGTTGTGCACGCCACCGCGCCGCCCGGTCGCCTCGGATCTGGGCACGTTCACCAGGCGTTCCTGTACGTGGTACATGAACACCGTGCCCGTCGGCATGCGGTGCGAGACCACCGCGCGGGCCACCACCACTCCGTTGGTGTTGACCGCTTCCACCCAGTCGTTGTCGGCGGCCCCGATCGCCTCGGCGTCGGCGGGGCTCATCCAGATCACCGGGCCGCCGCGGGCCAGGGTCTGCATCAGGAGGTTCTCCTGGTACTCGGAGTGGATGGACCACTTCGAGTGCGGGGTGAGATAGCGGACGGTGACCGCGCGGTCCGTGCCCGGCCGCCCGGCCGGGCCGCTCTCGCCGAGCTCGGCCATGTTCAACGGCGGGCGGTAGACCGGGAGTTGTTCGCCCAGCTCGGCCATCCAGTCGTGGTCGAGGTAGAAGTGCTGCCGGCCGGTGAGGGTGTGCCAGGGCTTGTGGTGCTCGGTGTTGATGGTGAAGGGCGCGTACCGGCGGTCCGGGGCCTCCTTGCCGGACCATTCGAAGCTGGCGCCGACCTGCACCGGTCGCTGCTGGGTGTCGCTGAACACCACCCGGCGCTCGGCCACCGACGCCGACAGCTCGGCGAGCCCGGCGCCGGGGCCGACCCGGTCGGCGAGCCGGTCGAACCCCTCGGCCGCGAGGCGTCCGTTGGTGGTGCCGGACAGGGCGAGGATCGCCTCGCACAGTTTGACGTCGGTGTCGAGCAGCGGTCGTCCGCGGGCCGGTCCCGAGGGGGCCGTGCCGCACCGCGCGGCCAGCCAGCCCGCCTCCGGGCCCGGCATGACGGTCACCCCCTTGACCGTCATGCCGTGTTCCTCGGCCAGCGGCCCGAACGTGGCCATCCGGTCCGCGATCGCGGTGTAGTCGCGCTCCACCAGCGTCATCTTCGGGTGGTTGCGACCCGGTTCGGGCCGCTCCGGTCCGTCGCGCCAGTCGGTGACCCGCCCACCGGGCTGGGCGGTCTCGTCCTTGGTGTCGTGCTGCAGGGCGGTGGCCACCAGGTCGTACGCCACGTCGAGGCGGCCGGCGGCCAGCTCGCTGAGCTTGCCGGCCAGGCCGTGGAAGATCTCGAAGTCGGTGCGGGCCTGCCAGGGCGGGCTGATGGCGGGGCTGAAGGCGTGCACGTAGGGGTGCATGTCCGTGCTGGACAGGTCGTGCTTCTCGTACCAGGTCGCGGCCGGCAGCACGAGGTCGGAGAAGAGCGTGGTGGAGGTCATCCGGAAGTCGAGGGAGAGCAGCAGGTCGAGCTTGCCGTGCGGGGCGTCCGCATGCCAGGTGACCGTTCGGGGGCGGCTTTCCGGCGGCGCCTCCTCGGCGCCGGCGCTGTCCCGCGCGCCGAGCAGATGCCGCAGGAAGTACTCGTTGCCCTTGGCGGACGAGCCGATGAGGTTGGCCCGCCACACCGTCAGCACCCGCGGCCAGTTGGGTGCCGCGTCCGGATCCTCGCAGGCGAAGTCCAGTTCACCCGCGGCGAGCCGGTCCGCCACCCAGTCGCCCGGTTCCTGGCCGCTCTCGCGCACCTGCCGTCCGAGGTCGAGCGGGTTGGCGGAGAACGTGGGGTACGACGGCATCCAGCCGAGCCGGGCGGACTGTGCCACGAGGTCGGCGGTGTGCTGCCCGGCGAAGGTTCCGCGGCCGGTGGGCGAGGCCAGCGCGTCGGCGGCGTACGACTCGTAGCGCCACTGGCCGGTGTGGAGGTACCAGTACGGAGTGCCCGCCATCTGGCGCGAGGGCCGCACCCAGTCCGCCGCCGACGACAGCTGCTGCCAGCCCGCGTACGGCCGCACCTTCTCCTGGCCGACGTAGTGCGCCCAGCCGCCGCCGTTGACGCCCTGGCAGCCGGTGAGGATCAGCAGCGACAGGAACGTCCGGTAGATGGTGTCGGAGTGGAACCAGTGGTTGGTGCCCGCGCCCATCACGATCATGGAGCGGCCCCGGCTCCGTTCCGCGGTGCGGGCGAACTCCCGTGCCACCCGGACCGCCGCGGCGGCCGGCACCGAGGTGATCTCCTCCTGCCAGGCCGGGGTGCCGGGCTGCGCCGCGTCGTCGTAGCCGGTGGGCCACTCACCCGTCAGTCCGCGGCGGGGCACCGCGTACTGGGCGAGCAGCAGGTCGAAGACGGTGGTCACCAGCCGCCCGCCGATCTCGCGGACCGGGACGCCACGGGTCACCGTGCGGCCCGGCTCGTCGAACCGGGGCAGCGTCACCTCGACGCCCGAGCCACCACCGTGGGCGTCCTCGTGACCGTGGAAGGACAGCAGCGGATCGATGCCGCCCAGGTCCAGGTTCCAGGCGCCCTCCCCGCCCTTGGTCCACCGGTCGCCCATCGTCCCGTTCGGTACGACGACGTCCTCGGTGTCCGCGTCGACGAGCACCGGCATCCACTGCCGCGCCTCCTCCGCCGCGTGCGGGGCGAGTCCCAGATCGGCGGCGGTGACGAACTTCCCCGGCACGTACCGGCCGGCGCCGCGCTCCTCCAGTGCCACGAGGAACGGCAGATCGGTGAAACGCTTCACATAGTCGGTGAAGTACGGGACCTGCCGCTGGACGAAGAACTCCGTGAGCACCACATGGCCCATCGCCATGGCCAGGGCGCCGTCGGTGCCAGGGTGCGGATGCAGCCATTCGTCGGCGAACTTCGTCGCGTCCGCGTAGTCGGGCGAGACCACCACGACCTTCTGGCCCCGGTAGCGCGCCTCGGCCATCCAGTGCGCGTCCGGCGTCCGCGTCACCGGCACGTTGGAGCCCCACAGCATCAGGTACGCCGCGTCCCACCAGTCCCCCGACTCGGGGACATCGGTCTGGTCGCCGAAGACCTGCGGCGAGGCGATCGGCAGGTCGGCGTACCAGTCGTAGAAGGAGAGCATGGGCGCGCCGATGAGGGAGTGGTAGCGCGCGCCGACGGCGTGGGAGGCCATCGACATGGCGGGGATCGGCGAGAACCCCGCGATGCGGTCGGGGCCGTACTCCTTGAGGGTGTGCACCTGTGCGGCGGCCGCGATCTCCAGGGCCTCGTCCCAGCCGATGCGGACCAGACCGCCCTGCCCGCGCGCCGACTGGTACCGCCGCCGCTTCTCCGGGTCCGAGGTGATCTCCGCCCAGGCGGCCACCGGGTCACCGCCGAGCCGCTCCTTCGCCTCCCGGAACAGTTCCACGAGCACGCCCCGCGCCATCGGGTGGCGCACCCGGGTGGGCGAGTAGGTGTACCAGGAGAACGAGGCACCGCGCGGACAGCCCCGCGGCTCGTACTCCGGCCGGTCGGGGCCGACCGACGGATAGTCCGTCTCCTGGGTCTCCCAGGTGATCAGCCCGTCCTTGACGTAGACCTTCCAGGAGCACGAGCCGGTGCAGTTGACGCCGTGGGTGGAGCGCACCACCTTGTCGTGGGCCCACCGCTCGCGGTACGCACTGTCGTTGACGGACTGGTCCGTGCGGTACACGGCCCGCAGATCGAGGGTCGTCGGCGCCCTCCGCAGCAACTGGCCCGCCCTGAGCAGCCGGTCGGCCGCTTCGGCCGCCGCACGCTCCGCGTCCGCCCTCGCCCTGCCTCGCACCACAGCCCACCACTCTCTTGTGAACGCGATGGAGCACCACCTCCGGGGGAGGCGGATCGCCCTCGATTGCTCACCCAGCATCCCGCCGGGGATCAACGAGCAAATAGAACATACCGGGGCATTTAGCGAGAGCTGGCGAAGGCTTTCATTGCACTTTGCAATGTTTGGCGGCGTCATTGTCTTTCTGACCGAACAGTTTCGGACACCCCGAGACTCCGAGGCCCCACGCCCCCACACCCTCTCGCCCGGTGTGGCCGTGGCAGGATTCCCGCTCATGACGCTTGAACCATCGGATCGGCCCGTTGCCCTGGTCACGGGGTCCACGTCGGGCATCGGCGAAGCCGTCGCGCGGCGGCTGGCGGCGGACGGCATGCGGGTCGTCGTGCACTCGCGGAACAGCGCGGAGGCCGGTGAGGCCCTGGCGGCGGAGCTCGGCGGTGCGTACGTACGGGCCGATCTGGCGGTGGAGGAAGAGGCCCGCGGGCTGGCCGAGGCGGCGCTCGACCGGTACGGGCGGCTGGACGTGCTGGTGAACAACGCGGGCATCAGCTGGCCGATCCCGCACGATGACCTGGCCGCGGCCACACCGGCGGACTGGCGGCAGCTGCTGGAGGTCAACCTGATCGCGCCGTGGGTGCTGTGCACGGCGGCGCTGCCGGCCCTGCGCGAAGCCCCGGCGGGCGGCAGCATCGTGAACGTCACCAGCCACGCCGGGGTCCGCCCCAAGGGCTCCTCGGTGCCGTACGCGGCGAGCAAGGCCGCGCTGAACCACGTGACCCGGCTGCTCGCGGCCGCGCTCGCGCCCGACGTACGGGTCAACGCGGTGGCTCCGGGGCTGGTGGACACGCCCATGACGAAGGACTGGGCGCACGCGCACGAAATCTGGCGGGACCGCGCGCCGATGCGCCGCCCGGCCCAACCCTCCGACGTCGCCGACCTGGTGGCGTCGGTGCTCGCCAACGGCTACCTCACCGGCGAGGTCATCCTGCTCGACGGCGGGCTGAACCTCACCTGACGCGCCAGGGACCCGGGGCGGCGGCGCGGGCGGACGGCCACCCCGGGCACCTCTGGCACCTCTGGCACCTCTGGCACGCTACGGACCGCGTCGCTCAAGCCGCCGTGAACCAGGTGCCCAGCGCCTCATGCAGGCCGTCGCCCGTGGTGCCTTGCCAGGCGACGTAGCAGTCGGGCCGGAGCAGCAGGGCGGTGTCGAGTTCGGGGACGGCCACGGTGCCGACGTGCGGGGCCCAGGGGCCTGCGTCGAGGGTCCCCGTCGGGTCCAGGAGGAGCGGCCGGCCGGTGCGGGTCAGTTCGCGCAGGCCCGGCAGGTCCGGTGCCCAGCGGCCGACGAGCGCTCCGGTCGCCGGCCCCATGTCGTAGGTGAGGTCCGCGCCGGACAGCAGATCCGCGAGGTGCTGCCGCGTCGCCGGCTGGGCCAGCAACTCGCCGAAGAGTTCCCGCAACGCCGTCACCTCGCCGCCCGGCCGGGTCAGCAGCGACTGCGCCTGGGTGTGCATGGCGACCCGCCGGGCGGCCGGGGCCCGTTCCGCCTCGTAGGTGTCCAGCAGTCCCTTCGGTGCGTGGCCGCGCACGGCCGCGGCCAGCTTCCAGCCGAGGTTCACCGCGTCCTGCAGGCCCAGGTTGAGCCCCGGGCCGCCGATCGCCGAGTGCACATGTGCGGCGTCACCGAGCAGGAATATCCGGCCCGCGCGGTTGCGCGACGCGATCCGGGTGTTGCCGCCGGACAGCCGCCTCATCGAGTGCGGTCCCGGCCCGTTCGGCGGGCCGAGCGGCAGGTCCGCGCCGAGCACCCGGGAGACGCTGGCCCGAAGCGCGTCGAGCGAGGCCTCGCCCTCGGCCGGCTGCCCCCATTCCACCGTGCTGAGCAGCGGATCGCCGCCGGGGAACGGGGCCCAGGCGATCAGACCGCCTTCGGTCCGCAGGTGCCGGAACGGCGGCACGGTGCCGAAGCCGGGCACGACCAGCCCGCCATCGGGCCCGACCAGCTCCCGGGGCACGCTCACATGTCCGGTGCGCGAGACCGAGTCGTCCCTGGTCACGCCCGGGAAGTCGATCCCGGTGAGCTTGCGGACCACGCTGTGCCCGCCGTCGGCGCCGACCAGGAACGCCGCCTCGACCGGCTTGCGCCCGCGCAGCTCGACCACCACCGACCGCTCGCCCTGCGTCAGGCCGATGACCTCATGCTCGCGGCGGACCTCGGCGCCCAGTTCGGCCGCGCGCCCAGCGAGCATCCGCTCGATCCGGCGCTGTGGCACTTGCAAGGTGTGGAGCGGGTTGTCCGGCAGGCCGGTCAGGTCGAGCGGGAACGCACCGAAGACGTGGCCGGGTGCCGGCCGAGGGGTGGCAGGGGCACCGGGCGCGGTCAGCCGCTCGTACAGGCCGCGCCGGTCGAGCATGCGGACGACCTGACCGACCAGGCCGTTCGCGCGCTGCTCGGAGGTCGGTTCGGCGAGGCGTTCCAGGACGAGCGGGCGCACACCGGCCAGGGCGAGCTCACAGGCGAGCATCAGGCCGTTGGGTCCGGCGCCCGCGATGACGACGTCGATCATGAGTGGTTTCCGTTTCCGGGCAGGGGCCATCGGCCCGACCGCCGCCGGGCTTCCGGTCCGGGAGGGTGTGGCCTACGGGTGGATTCCTCGGGGTGAATTCCTCGGGTGCGCGTCTGCGGGACGAGCCCTGGGGGGCCCTGTCGGGTGGACTCCTACGGGGCCGACAGGCCCGCCGCGAACCGGGTGAGGGCGTCCGCGAGCAGGCGGCTCACAGGTACCGGAGGGTCGGTGCGGAGGTGGTGCGCGGTGGCGGTGTTGATCGCGGCGACGACTGCGGACGCGACGAGGTGCGGGTACAGGTCCTGGTGCAGATCGGTACCGGTACGGTCGGCGACGGCCGCGGCGATCTCGGCCTCGGCGATGGCGCCGGCCCGCAACATCTCGCCCTGCAGGGCCGGTTCGGAGACCATCATGCGCACGCCGGCCGTCCACCGGGCCGCGTCGGCGACGGGATGAGCGGCCGTCTCGGCGTCCGGCCCGAACTGGGCCGGCACCGAGCGGGTGAGCGCCTCCCAGAGCGGCTCCGCCGGGCCCGCGCGCAGCGCCTCCGCGATGCGGAGAATGCGGTCGAGGTGGCGGGCGACGATCGCTTCTCCCTTGCTGGAGAAGTAGTTGTTGAACGTGCGCGGGGAGACTCCGGCAGCCTCGGCGATGTCCTCCACCTTGACGTTGCCGAAGCCGCGCTCGACGGTCAGCCGGACCGCCGCCCAGCTGAGCGCCGCACGCGTCTCGGCCTTCTTCTGTTCTCGCAACCCCATGACCGGAGACGGTAGCAAATCTTGCGTGACACGCAAATATGCGCGCCACGCAAGTTTCGCTCGGAGCGGCGGCGTTCCTTCTGGCGGCGGTGGCGCTCAGTCCGCCGTCCCGCTCAGGCCACGCGCCGTCCCGCTCAGGCCACGCAGAACTCGTTCCCTTCCGGATCGGTGAGCAGCGACCACTCGCCCCCGGGCTCCTTCACGTGCCGGACCAGGGTCGCGCCGCGCTCCCGCAACCGGGCCACGGTCGCTTCCCGCCGGCCCGCCTCGGTGTGGATGTCGAGGTGAAGCCGGTTCTTTCCGCTCGCCTTCGGCTCGGGAACGCGGTTGAACAACAGGCGTCTGCCCCGGCCGGCGCCGCTGAGCGGGTCGAACGGGTCCTCGGGGTGCCGGACGGCCGCGGCGTCCCGCCAGAACAGCCGCCCCTGGAACTCGATGCACAGACTTTCCTCGACCGCCCCGGAGGCCAGCAGTCGTTCGATCAAGGGGCTGTTGTCCTCGATCCGGTAGTCCAACGCGTCGGCCCAGAAGGCGGCTTGGCGGTGCGGGTCGCCGGCGTCGAAGACCACTTTCCAACCGAGTGCCATAAGACTCTCCCCTCAGGAGGCAGTTGCACGGCGCATCGCCCGATTGATCACTATGCCTCCTCGGCGGAGAAGCGCACCGGCTCGCGCGAGGGCGTTGCTCAGTCGGTGACCTTGAGGACGATCTTCCCGCGGGTGCGCCGGGTCTCGCCGAGGCGGTGGGCGTCGGCGGCCCGCTCCAGCGGGAAGACGTCGGCGACCTCGACGGAGAGGGCGCCGTCCGAGATCAGCCGGGCGACCTGGGCGAGCGCCGCGCCGTCGGGCTCGACGAGGAACGGGGTCGTGCGCAGGCCGCGGTCCTCGGCCTGGGTCGCGAGTTCCGGCGCCACGTCCGACGGTACGACGACCAGCAGCCCGCCCGGGGCCAGGACGTCGAGGGAACGGGTGCCCGTCGCGTCCACCGCGTCACCGACGAGGTCGACCACCACGTCGACGTCCTTCACCACGTCCTCGAAGCGGACGGCGGTGTAGTCGATCAGCTCGTCGGCGCCCAGCTCCCGAAGCCACTCGTGCTTGCCCGCACGCGCCGTCCCGATGACATGGGCGCCCAGGTGCCGGGCGATCTGCACGGCGAAGTGACCCACCCCGCCGGCCGCGGCGTGGATCAGCACCCGCCGGCCGGGCCGGACGTCCGCGGCGTCGACCAGGATCTGCCAGGCGGTGAGCGCGGCCAGCGGAACCGCCGCCGCCTCCTCGTGGCTCAGGACCGCGGGCTTGCGGACGAACTGCCGGGCCGGGGCGGTCACGTACTCGGCGTAGGCCGAGGCGGCCCGGGGGAACCAGGGCATGCCGAAGACCTCGTCGCCCACCTTGAGCGTGTGGACGCCGAAGCCGACCTCCTCCACCACGCCGGAGACGTCCCAGCCCAGGGTGAACGGCGGGTCACCGAGCACGCCGAGCCCGCCCACGGCCCGGGTCTTCCAGTCGACCGGGTTGACCCCGGCGGCGTGCACCCGCACCAGTACCTCGGTCGGCAACGGCACCGGCCGCGCGGCCTGCGCGACGCGCAGCACCTCGGGACCGCCGAAGGCGTCCTGGACGACGGCGCGCATGGTGGTGGAGGGGGTGGTCATGGGGTGGCTCCTGAGTGCTGGGGCGGGACAACGGGTGGTGGCGGCGGTGACGGGGAGGTCTGGTGGACCGCACCCTCGCCGCGCGTCCCGGAAGCTACCTCGGAGGGAGTAGTAACCAGCAAGGGCGGTTACTATCCAAAGGGAAGTATCGAGGTGGTGGAGAGGTGGCAGGGGATGACGACGACGTGCAGGACCGGGAGCCATGACGAACACGACGTCTACGCGGCGCTGTGCCCGGGACGCGAGGTGTTCGATCTGCTGTCCAACAAGTGGACGGCGCTCGCGATCGGCGCCATGGAGGAGGGACCGCAGCGCTTCGGGGCCCTGCAGCGCCGGCTCCAGGGCGTCAGCCCGAAGGTGCTGACGCAGACCCTGCGGCGGCTGGAGACCGGCGGCTTCGTCGACCGGACCGTCATCCCCGCCGTACCGCTGCACGTCGAGTACGCGCTGACCGATCTGGGACGCAGCGTCGCCCACCCGCTCGCGGCCGTACGGCACTGGGTCGAGGCCCACCTCGACGAGATCGGCAGCCCGGCCGCCACAGCGGGCTGACGTGGGCCCCGACCCGTCGGCCTACTGGAGGAAGCCGTCGACCAGGTCGGGGTCGACGGAGGTGGCCCCGGCGGTCGTGACGCCCGTCGCGCTGCCGGGCAGGCGGAGTGCGCCACCGGTGCTGGTCACGAACAGGTCGGCGTGGCCGTCGCGGTCGGTGTCGCGCAGTCGGACCGCCGCGCCGAACGAGTCCTCGGAACCGGGGAATCGGGGCATACCCGGGGTGGCAGGGGTGACGTACTGGGAGCCGCTTCCGGAGAGGCCGCCCGGGCGCCCGCGGAGGACGTGGACGGCCCCCGCGTACGCCTTGTCGTCGAACTTCTCCCCGTACGCGCCGATCGCGAGGTCGGGGTACCCGTCGTGATCGATGTCGCCCGCGGAGAGCGAGGCGCCGAAAGCGTCCTCCGGCTCGGGGGTACCGGGGATCCCTGCGGTGGCCTGGGTGATACGGGCGGCGGTCGTGGGGCCCTGGGCGCCGCCGCGCCAGACGGTCACCGCGCCCCGGCCCTTCGCGTCGTCCGGATTTCCGATGGCGATGTCGCCGTAGCCGTCCTTGTCGAAGTCGGCGATCAGACCGTCCCCGACGTGGAAGTCCGCGGAGTTGACCGTCAGCACCTTGCCGGACGTGAGCTTCGCACCGCCTTTGAGGAACCACGCGTTCCCCTCGGTGCGCGTCCCGGGGAAGGCCGCTTCGCCGATGACCACGAGGTCGGTCGCCTTGTCCTTGGTGACCCGGCCCGCGATCAGATGTGCGGCGACGTGGTTGCTGCGGTCGGGGTGGGCGACCGGGCCGGTGATCCCCTTGCGGGAGAACGTGCCCTGGTAGACGTAGGTCTCGCCGGCGTTGATCGCGGCGAGCTCGGGCCTGCCGTCGCCGTTGAAGTCCCCGGCGGCCAGGTCGGTTCCGAAGTAGCCGTACGACTGCGGGGCCGCCTTGCCGGGGAGGGACGTGCCGCCGGACAGGCCCTTCCTGGAGCCCCACAGGATGGTGACCGCACCCTGGTCCTCGCGGCCGTTCACCTTCTCGCCCCGCGCGGCGACCGCGAGATCGCCGTAACCGTCGCGGTTGAAGTCCGCCGCGGCGCGCACCTCGCCGAACATGTCGTCCGGTTCGTCGGCTCCCGGCACGCCGGGGCTGTCCTGGTCGATGGTCTGCGAGGCGGTGCCGGGGCCGTGCGCGGTGCCGAAGACGACGCGGACGGCGCCACCGGCGGCGGCCCAGGAGGCGGACGCGTAATCGCGGAATCCGTCACCGTTGAAGTCGTCTCCGGCCACGGCGGGCGCGGCAGGCGTGGCGGCCGCCACCGCACCGGCCGGGAGGCAGAGCAGTCCGCCGGTGAGCGAGGCGACGGTGGTCGTCGCGAGGGCTGAACGAAACGGCTGGCGCATGAGCGTATGGGGTCGCATGAGTGTGTGGGATCTCCGGTTCGGGCGGGGCGCGAGGCCCTGGCTGGCTGCCGCGGTGCGCAGTCCGGCAACCGCGGCACGGAGGAGACCACTTGAGCGGCCCGAGGGTTGTGCCACCGGCGCGTAGGAGGTGGGACCGCCGGCGCGAGGCGCGAGCCCGCCGGTCGCACCTCCCCCGTACGGGCGCTCAGGCCGTCAGCGCTCAGGCCGTCAGTGTCGCGATGCCCAGGGCCAGCAGGGCGAGTGCCTTGAGCGACTCGGCTACGGCGTAGAGCAAGTGGGCGCGGGAGCGCGGGAGTTCCTCGCCGGCCAGCACCCGGTCGGAGCGGCGGTTCAGGGCCGGGCGGATCGCCGTGAGCTGTGTGGCCAGGACAAGGACGGCGACGGCCGCCGGGATCACCACGGAGGCCGGGGGACGGCCGAGGGCGACCGTGGTGATCACGACGACGGCCAGCACCGCCTCGACCCGGTTCAGTGCCCGGAAGACGAGGCGGCCGATGCCGAGGCCGATGCGTACGGTCACATCGGGGGCGCGGAACTTCAGGGGCGCCTCCAGGAAGGAGATGGCGAGGACCATTCCCAGCCAGACGAAGGTCGCCGCGACGGCCACGGCGGCGGGGGCGGCGTGCACGGTGCTCGTGGCGTGCATGGTGTTCATGGCGTGCATGGCGGTCACTGCCCCAGCCACAGGTCCGGGCCGAAGACCTCGTAGTGGATGGCTTCCGCGGGGACGCCGCGGCGCAGCAGGTCGCCGCGGACCGCGCGCATGAAGGGCAGCGGGCCGCAGAGGTAGGCGGTCACGCCCGGGGGGAGGTCGACGGTGGCGAGATCGACCCGGCCGGTCGACGCCTCCGGGGCCTGGTCGTCCGGCTGCTCGTACCAGAGATGGAGCCGGGCGTCCGGCAACGCGCCCACCAGGCTGCGCTGTTCACCGCGGTGGGCGTGGTCGGCGGGGGTGCGGTCGGCGTGCAGGACGGTCACCGGGCGGGTGGATCCGCCGGCGGCGAGGTGGTCGAGCATGGCCAGCATGGGCGTGACGCCGATACCGGCGGACGCCAGGAGCAGTGGGGCCTCCCCCTCCGGCAGCACGAGGTCGCCGAACGGGACGGAGACCGTGAGCTCGTCCCCGGTACGGGCGTGGGCGCAGAGCCAGTTGGACACTTCGCCGTCCGGCTGCCCGCCGGCTGCGGCGTTCGCGTTCCCGGCCCGGACCCGCTTGACGGTGATGCGCCAATCGGCGCGGCCGGGCGCGGCGGACAGGCTGTACTGGCGGATCTGCCGGGCGCCGTCGGGGAGTTCGACCTGGACGCTGACGTACTGGCCCGGGCGGAAGGGGGCGGTGGGGCGGCCGTCGGCCCGGCGCAGGACGAAGGAGACCGCGTCGGGGGTCTCCTGCCGCCGTTCGACGATCTCCATGCGGCGCCAGACGTCGCCCTCGGCCGCGCCGGCCTCCTGGTAGAGCCGCGCCTCGACGGCGATCAGCGCATTCGCCATCAGCCAGTAGACCTCGTCCCAGGCCGCGGCGACCTCGGGGGTGACCGCGTCGCCGAGCACTTCGGCGATCGCCGCGAAGAGGTGGCGATGGACGATCTTGTACTGGTCGGAGGTGATGCCGAGGGAGGCGTGCTTGTGCGCGATCCGGGCCAGCATGGTGTCGGGCCGGGCGTCCGGGTCCTCCAGCAGCATGCCCGCGAACGCCGCGATGGAGCCGGCGAGGGCGCGCTGCTGCTCCCCGCTGGCCTGGTTGCCCCGGTTGAACAGGTCCCGCAGCAGCTCGGGATGAGCGTCGAACAGCTTCCGGTAGAACAGCTCGGTGATGTCGCCGATGGCGGCGCCGACCGCCGGGAGGGAGGCCCGGACGACCGGGGTGGACTGCTCGGAGAGCACCGCGACTCCTTAATTGGTAAACGATCTTCTTATTTAGATGCGCAGGGCGGGGGTGCGGGCATGCAGGGGTACGCGCACCGGCCGTCCGCAGGGCGGTGTGCCGGTGGCGAGGGGTCACTCCGGCGGGCGGCCGACCAGACCGATCAGCACCGGGCCGGTGGGCGAGGCCACCAGGTCCGCCACGGTGAGCGGGTCGAGCGTGGCGTAGAACGCCTCCTGGGCGTCGCGCAGCGCCCGGCGCAGGCGGCAGGCCGCACGCAGTGGGCACGGCGGGTCGCCCTCGCAGGCGACGACCTCACCCTCGCCTTCCAGCTCCCGGACCAGCCAGCCGACCGACGCCTGCCGGCCGAGACCGGTCAGCGCCAGGCCGCCGCCGCGCCCCCGGCGCGCCTCCACCACACCCAGGCGCTGGAGGCGGGTGACCGCCTTCGCCATGTGGGTGTAGGGCACGTCCATGGCCTCGGCCACCTCGCGCGTGGTCAGCGGGTCGCCCTCTCCGGAGACCGCCAGGCGCATCACGGAACGCAGCGCCAGGTCGGTGAACTTCGTCAGCCGCACAAACCGGACGTTAACAAAGACGCATGTAGGATTCCCCTTCAGATCCGCCCGTGACGGTGTGGTATGCGTCACGAGCGAGACTGCCGGCGAGCAGGGGCCACCGAGAGCCCGTCCCGCCGGCGGTGGCACCGCACATCGAACAGGGCACGTGTATGACTGTGGAAAACGACGGCTCCCCCGGACCGGCCGGTGACGCACCGGTCCCCCGCGTGCTGTGCGACGCCGGGGCCCTGACCGCGCGCGCGGCGCTCGACGGCGCGCCGGCCGGAGCGCTGTGGCGCCTGGCGGAACCGGGACGGCAACTCGACGCCAATGTCGTCCGCATCCCGCCCGCGGGGCGGGTGGATCCGCACACCGAGCCGGACCTCGACGTCCTCCTGCTGGTCGTCGCCGGTGACGGCACCCTGCTCCGCACGGACGGTGCGCACCCGCTGGGCGAAGGAAGCCTGGTCTGGCTGCCGCACGGTTCCACCCGCGGCCTCGTCGCCGGCGCGGGGGGCCTCGGTTACCTGACCGTCCACCGCCGCCGGCCGGGCATGCAGATCCAGCCGCCCCCGTCCGCCGACCGCCTCCGGCCGTGAACCGCGGCCGGTCGGGCACCGCTTCCGCCCTGGACCGGCCGTGCAACCCTCGCGCAACCTCGTAGGGGGTTGACTGAAGGGCGTCTGCCGGGCGTTGACATGGAGGGTGGTGCGGCTGTGGACGCGGATGCCGGTGTGGAGCGGATCGCGGTGACCGCGGAGGCGGGTGCCGTGCTGCGGACCTTGCGGGAACAGCACGGGCCGTTGATGTTCCACCAGTCCGGCGGCTGCTGCGACGGCAGTGCGCCGATGTGCTACCCGGCGGGGGAATTCCGTACGGGCGGGTCGGACGTGCTGCTGGGGCGGCTGGCGGTGGCGGGGGTGCCCGAGCCGGTGGACTTCTGGATGTCGGCGGACCAGTTCGCGCGCTGGCGGCACACCCATCTGACCGTGGACGTCGTACCGGGGCGGGGCAGTGGATTCTCCCTGGAGGCGCCCGAGGGGGTGCGGTTCCTGATCCGCTCGCGGCTGCTGACCGAGGAGCCGGCGACCCGGCCGGCCCACGACTGAGGGGCCGGGCGGGAGAACGTGGTGAGACCCCACGCACGGGGGAGAGCGTGGGGTCTCACCTATAGGAACGGGTGGGAGCGCGAAGTGGTTCCCCTTCTGTGAGGATTCGGGGAAGAATCTTTCGGGTTCGCGGAAACGACGTCTCCGGCCGGGTCGCGTCCGCCCGCTCGGGCCTCGTCCGCCCGGTCAGCTCTCGCCCTGTACCAGGCGTTCGAGCAGCTCCTGGAATTCCCCGTCGACGACCACGCGCAGGCCGTCCCCGTCGGGCTCGCTCAGCGGGGTCATCATGCCCCGGCGCCACCAGAAGACCCGCGGGCTGATGGCCCCCGCCGCGTCCTCGTGGCCGGCCGCGGCGAACTGTGCCATGGCCTGGAGCGCCGGGATCACCTGGGCGTCCTGGATGCGGTGGAACGCCAGTTGGTGGCGGAACGGCATGGCGACCAGCGCACCGTCCGGGGTGAGCCCGGTGCCCATGAGCCGCTGGACCAGATCGTCGAGCACCAGCACCCGGCTGGCGGTGAAGAAGGAGTCGCCGAGCAGGACTTCGAAGGCCGAGCCGTCGCCGCGGCGTACCGTCTCGTGCCCCTCGACGGGCAGGGCGCGGAGGTTGTTCATGGCCCGGATCCGCAGTTCGGCGACGTTCCCGAGGTCGCTCAGCGAGTCCTCGCTCAGCATCTGCACCGCTTCGGGCAGATCGAGCGCGAGCACCTCGCACAGACCGGGGGCCGGTTCCCGGCCGTAGCGGAAGGCGTCCGAAGCGGGCAGGGTCTCCTGGGCGACGACCCGTGGGTAGAGGCAGGCCCGGATCTCGTCCGCGGAGAGCACCTCCAGCGGCTGCGGGCCGTCCATGGTGCGCAGCACCTTGCCGACGTGGTCCCGGATCAGCCCGGGCCAGGCGCGTTCGCCGCGCCGGTCGCGGTGGCACACCGCGGCGAGGTTGCCGAGGCCGAACTGACGCCCCGACGAGTCGGTGACCACCCCCGCGTACGCGGTGACCTCCAGGCCCTGTTCGGCGAAGGCCTGCCGGACCTGGGACCGGAAAACCCCGCCCTCCCGCTCGGAGAAGAAGCTGAACTCCCCGTCGCGTGCCAGGTCGCGGGAATCCCGCTTCGGTCCTCGGCGGAACAGGCCCATCTCTTCCTCCCGGCAGCGGCCACGCACAACGGCCATGAATGGGCCGATCGTAACGGGTGCGCCGGCCGGCCCCGGCACCCCGCTGACCACGGAACACTGCCGTGACACCGCAGGGCGACGGGGCGGGTGGGGACGAGGGGGACGAGGGGGACGTACGCGGCGGAAGCGGGTCGGCCGCCGCCGACCGGTCAGCCGCCGATGGTGACGTCGATGCAGGCGTAGAAGGCGTTCGCGGTGTCGGCGATGTTCCAGACCGCGAGGATCTTCTGCTTGCCCGTGATGCTGCCGAAGTTGACGGTATGGGTCACGGTCTGCGGAGGCTGTGCGCCGCCGCCGCTGAACTCGGCGACCTCCCTGCCGCCCGCGAAGTACTGCCAGGTGCTGGTGGCATGACGGGCCGTCAGACGCCAGGTGAAGGTCTGGGTGTGGCCGATCGGGGTGACCTTCCAGCCCTTGGCGTCGTCGTCGAGTTCGGCGAACCGGCTGTTGCCGCCGCTGCAACTGGTCAGCCCCTTGGGGCCCTCGACGCTCTGCGGCTCCCACTTGACGGGGCCGCAGTCGATGGTTCCGGCGGCGCACTGCGCCTGTCGGCTGGGGGGTGAGGAGACGTATCCGTGGGCGCCGGCCGGGGTGACCGGCAGGGTGACGACCAGCAGCGGGGCGATGCCGGCACCGATGGCGAGGGCCAGCCTTCTTTTCTTGTTCATGTCAACCCTTTCGCGAGGGGGGTGAGAGGCGCGAGGGATGCACTGATTGGTCTGGACTTTACTCCGTGACCGTGTACGGTCAAGGGGTCCGGAAGGGCCCGTCGGCAGCGACCGCGACCGCCGTCCCGCTGGAGGCCCGGACCACCAACTCCGGGGCGAGGCGGACCGTGTGGCCCGGCCCTGACGCACCGCCGGCCCGGCGCCGGGACAGCAGACGGGCGGCCTCGGCGGCGAGGTCGGCGACCGGTTGCCGGACGGTGGTGAGCGCGGGGTCGGCCAGCCCGGCGAGCGGGATGTCGTCGAAGCCGGTGACCGCGACCTCGCCCGGGACGTCCGCGCCCAACTGCCGCAGCCGTTGCAGCGCGCCGGCCGCGATCAGGTCGTTGGCGCAGACCACCGCGTCCGGGCGGGCCGGCCACAGGAGGTCGACGGCGGCCCGGCCCCACTCCACCGAGAAGTCGCCGAGGGCGAGCCGCCCGGGTGCCGCGGGGTCGAGGGCCGCGGCGCCGTTCTCGTACGCCGTGCGGCGCTCGACGGCCGCGGAGGCGGTGCCGGCGGCCCCGATGAAGCAGGGGCGGCGGCGCCCGGTGGCGGCCAGATGGGCCAGTACGAGCGCCATTCCGGCGGCGTTGTCGACGGCCACCGAGTCGGCGACGCCGGGGCCGCAGCCGCGGTCCAGCAGGACCAGCGGCACCTGTGCGGCGGCGGCCGCCACCGCCTCCCGGCTGTGCCGTTCGTCGACCGGTATCAGCAGCAGTCCGTCGACCTGCCGGGCCAGCAGGGCGCTGATCCGGACCGCCTCGGTGGCCGGGTCGTCGTCGCAGTCGGCGAGCAGGACCGCGCGGCCCTCGGCGTGCAGGGCGTGCTCCAGCTCCCGGACGAGGGTGGGGAAGAACGGGTTGGTGATCTGCGGCAGGACCAGCCCGACGGTGCCGGTGGAGCGGCTGCGCAGGGCGCGGGCGACGTGGTTGGGGCGGTAGCCGAGGCGCTCGGCCGCCGCGCGGACGGTGCGGGCGGTCTCGGCGCCGACCGGACGGGTGCCGGCGAGCACGCGGGAGACCGTGGCGATGGAGCAGCCGGACGCCAGCGCGACGTCCTTCAAGGTCACTTCGGCCACGGCGGCGCGCCCCTTTTGTCGACCCGTACCGGATGAGGGCGGCAAACGTTATCACCGCTCACCCACCGTGTCCGTGAGCGGGATCAAGCGGTCGTATGGCTCACATTTCGTTGACATCGCAAGGAGCGATGGGCGAAATTCTCGGAGAACGTTTTCCGGCGGTAGCCGCCTCCTGCGGGCGCACCCAGAGACTTCACCCCAGCACCACCGCACCACCGTTCCGCAGAGCAAAGGGGCTCGTCCGTTGGCCAGAAAGATCATCCTCGACTGCGACCCGGGGCATGACGACGCGATCGCCATGCTCCTGGCACACGGCAATCCCGATGTCGAGCTGGTCGCCGTGACGACCGTGGTCGGCAACGCGTCGGTCGAGAAGGTGACCCGCAACGCGCTGTCCGTGGCGCGGATCGCCGGGATCACCGGTGTGCCCTTCGCGGCCGGCTGCCCGCGTCCGCTGGTGCGGGACATCGAGACGGCGCCGGAGATCCACGGCGACACCGGTCTGGACGGCCCGGAGCTGCCCGAGCCCACCCTCGCACTGGACCGCCGGCACGCGGTGGACCTGATCATCGACACCGTGATGGCGCACGAGCCGGGCGAGATCACCATCGTGCCCACGGCCGGCCTGACCAACATCGCGCTGGCCGCGCGCAAGGAGCCGCGGATCGTCGAGCGGGTCCGCGAGGTCGTGCTGATGGGCGGCGGCTACCACGAGGGCAACTGGAGCGCGGTCGCCGAGTTCAACATCATCATCGACCCCGAAGCGGCACACATCGTCTTCAACGAGAAGTGGCCGGTCACCATGGTCGGGCTGGACCTCACGCACCAGGCGCTGGCCACCCCCGCGGTCGAGAAGAAGATCGCCGCGGTGGGCACCAAGCCGGCCACGTTCGTGCTGGAACTACTGGACTTCTTCCGCGAGGCCTACCGCGAGAACCAGGGCTTCGAGCACCCGCCGGTGCACGACCCGTGCGCGGTGGCGTACGTCATCGACCCGGACGTGATGACCGTGCGCCGGGCCCCGGTGGACGTGGAGCTGCGCGGTGCGCTGACCGTCGGGATGACCGTGACGGACTTCCGCGCGCCCGCACCGGACGACTGCACCACCCAGGTCGCGGTCAAGCTCGACCACGAGCGGTTCTGGAACCTGGTCGTGGACGCGCTGGAGCGGATCGGCGACGTAGCGGAATGAACGGCACGAACGGTACGAACGGCATGAACACCTCCACCACCCAGGCCACCCGGTCCACCGTCGAAGCGCGGGGCGGTGGCTCCGGCGTCCGCATCGGGGTGCTGGTCACCGCGCTGCTGGCAGCCTGCTTCGCGTTCCAGCTGAACGCCAGCATGCTCAGCCCGGCGCTGAAGAACATCGAGGACACCCTCGGTGCCAGCTCCGCCGAGATCGGCCTCACCCAGACCGCGTTCTTCACCTCCGCGGCCCTGTTCTCCCTGTTCCTCCCGCGGCTGGGCGACGTCATCGGCCGCCGCCGGGTGCTCACCGGGATGCTCGCCCTGATGGTCGTCGGCTGTGTGGTCGCTGCGCTCGCGACCAGCGTGCCGATGCTGTTCGCCGGCCGCGTCATCCAGGGCGTCAGCGGTCCGGTCGTCCCGCTGTGCCTGATCATGCTGCGGGTCGAGGTGCAGGAGCCGAAGCGGTACGGCACCCTGCTCGGCGTGATCACCGCGGTCAACGGCGGGATCGCCGGCGTGGACTCCCTGGCGGGCGGCTACCTCGCCGACAGCCACGGCTTCGGCTCGGTGTTCTGGGCGATGGCCGTCGTCGCGGCGCTGGCGGCCGTGCTCGTCGCCACCCTGACCCCGGAGTCCCGGGCGCCGGCTCCGGACGCGGCGGGCGGCCGCCGGATGGACTGGCCCGGTGTCGCCCTGCTCGTCGTCTCGGTCGGCTCGCTGCTGATCGCGCTGAACGAGGCGGGCAAGCTGGCCGCCGCGAACTGGCCGCTGATCGCCGTCCTGGTCGCGCTGGCCGCGGCCGCCTTCGGCCTCTTCTGGCGCACCGAGAACCGCAGCGGGCACCCGCTGGTCGCGACCAGGCACCTCAAGCAGCGCGCGACCTGGGCGACCCTGCTGACCACCGTGCTGACCATGACCGGCGTGTTCGCCGTGATGAACGGGCTGATCCCGGCGTTCGCGCAGGACGCGCAGGCCGGTCTCGGGATGAGCGCGGAGGCGTCCGCCTGGTGGACGCTGTCGCCGTACGCGCTGGCCGGTCTGGCCATGGGCCCGCTGGCCGGGCGGCTGGCCGCCACCTTCGGCTACGGACGGGTACTGCGGTGCGGCCTGGTCGGCTCGGTGGCGACGGTGGTGCTGATGCTGGCCACGATGCACAGCCACTCGCACGTCCTGCTGCTGGTGACCTCGATCCTGGTGGGCGTCGCCTACGCCGGCGTGGCCAACATCGTCCTCAACGGGCTCGGCATCGTGCTCTCCCCCCGCGAGAACCCGGGCTTCCTGCCCGGCCTGAACGCCGGTGCGTTCAACCTCGGCGCGGGGCTGAGCTTCGCGGTGCTCTACGCGGTCAAGACCGCCGCCACACCGGCCGATCCGGCGTCCGCCGGCGGCTACACCGCGGGCATGATCGCCGGTGTGGTCATCCTGGCGGCGGCGATCGCCACCTCGTTCCTGATCCCGAAGCCGGTGGCGGCCGAGGCCCAGGACTGAGGGCTCGCGGCGCGCCACCGGGGGATCCCCGGGCGGTTCACTCCGGCGTCGGCTCGTCCGTCCACCGCAGGATGGCGCCGAGCCCGCCGGAGGGCGCCCGTTCGGGATCGCGGACGATCACGACCTCGGCGCCGCTGGCCGCGGCCGACCGGATGAGCGCGTCGTCGGCCCGGGCGGCGGCCGGCCGCACCTCGCCGAGGTACTGCAACTCGGTGCCGCGCACGGCCAGTTGGTCGGCGCCCTCACCGACCCAGACCTGGCGTCCGGTGTCCGCGCCGTGCGGGTCGACCAGCAGGGTGTCGATCCGGTGTTCCCGGGCCGCCTCGACCAGCGCGGGGATGCCGGCCGCGGCGTGCGGGGCGCTCTTGCCGCCGGGGCCCTCGCCGGTACGGAAGCGGTCGGTGATCTCCACGACGTGCTGGCGTTCCTGTTCGGCCCGGACCTGGGCGATGTCCCGTTCCACCAGGTCGCTCTGGGAGCCGGCCGCGCGGCCGCCGTGTTCGCTCTCGTAGGTGATGCCGCGCAGCTGCTCCGGCAGCTTCTCGTGCACGAGGTGCCGCTCGCGGGCGTCGCCGATGAGGATGACGGCCTCCGCCCCGTGCTCCCGGGCGGTCCGGCTGATCGCGTCGGCGATCTCCGCGGCGTTCTGCTCCCAGGTGTTCTCCACCTTCGCCTGGAAGTGGGTTTCGGACCAGTCCGAGGACGTGGTGCGGTGGATGGGCCACTCGGCGCCGGTGACCTTGCCGGCGTCGTCCTCGGTGCCCTGCTGCCCCAGGACGGCGAGGTCCGCCCCGGTGCGGTCCAGCCGGACCACGAGGCAGACGGGGTCGTCGCCGATCGCGGCCAGGAAGGGCGCGATCCGGGGCACCGGCCCCCAGGCGGCGAAGGGCGTGGGCGGCGGCCCGGGCAGCGGCGCGTCGAGCACGACGTGGCCGTTGGTGGCGAACAGCACCCGCCCGGCGTGCGACTGCGGTTCCCCTTCGCGCCGCGTGACCAGGGCCTCGTGCACGGCGCCGCAGGTGGCCTCGTCCGCGCCGAGCGCGAAGAGCTGTGCGGTGGTCGCGCTCGCCGTCAACTCCTGTTGTTTTTCGGCGTCCTCGGTGCCGTGCGAAATATCGGCATAGACGGTTGCCCATGGGCCCGGCCGATCGATGACCGGTCGAAGGAGCGAGAGTCGCATGGCGCTGCCTCCTTGGGTTCTCCCGGTATGCGTGGGGCTTGTCTGCGGTTGGCTGCGTATGCGGTGGGACGCGTATGCGTCGGCTGCTGACTGGTGTGCGGTTGGCTGTCCTACGAATTCCCGATCTCCCAGGGCGTATGCATTGCGGTTCGACCCGGGATATGCCTCGGGCAGTCACCCAGCGTGCCGGCCCGGGTGAATTCCGTACAGGGGCTTGAATTGACCGCTCCGGGTTGTTAGGGCAGAAGGACCAGGGAAACTGGGAGAAACGCGTCGGGTCGGTAGGACTCGTCAGACCGGAGGCAGCGATGGTCATGGAACACGGAATGGACAAGACCGGCCCCGCCCGGGACGACATGATGAAGAAGCAGTTGCGCGGGCAACTGGCCGCGGAGCGCTCGCTGCGGACCGACGAGGAACACGAACTCCAGCCGGCGGGCGAGGACCAGCCGGTGCCGGCGTGGTCGCCCGCGAGCGACTACCGCGGCGGTACGCCGAGCGGGATGACCGAGCAGGACGTCGGACTGCGCTCCGAACTCGCCCAGCACCTCGGCCGGAGCCTGTATCCCGCCGACAAGAACACGATCATCGAGACGCTGCGGCGCAACCACGCGCCGGACCGGCTGGTGGAGCTGGCACAACGGCTGCCGGCCCACGACCGGTACGTCAACGTCCAGGCCATCGCCGAGGCCATCGGACTGCACACCGAGCACGTGCGGCGCTGACCCGGCCGTCCGCCTCCTGACGCTGCCGAGCGGCGCCGGGAGGCGGACAATTGGTGGCAGAGAGACCCGCCGCGGCCCGCGACGGGACGAGCGGACGGGAGAGGGAGGGCGGTCATGTCCGACGACGCGATGGGCGACGAGGTCTACCAGCCGCCCAGCTCCGACCCCCAGGACAACCCCAACGATCTGGACATGGAGGACGCCCTCGACGAGCCGGACCTCGACGCCATGCTGGACACCGGCTATTCGCCGCCCGAACGGCCCTTCGTGGTCAACCACGAGGGCACCACGGCACGGGAACTGCACGACCGCGAGTCGCTGGAGCACCGGCTGGCCGTGGAGGTGCCGGACGTGCTCCCGGTCGACGGCGACGGCATCGGCGATCTGCCGGGCGGCGTGGGCGAACCGGTGGATCTGGAGTGCGGCGAGGAGCGGGCCGGCCGGCTCGTGGGCACCGACGAGGGCTTCTGGCGCGGCGGCAGCGACGACATCGCCGCCCGGGACGTCGGCATCGACGGCGGTGCGGCGTCCGCCGAGGAGGCCGCGGTGCACATCGCCCGCGACAATGCGGGGGACGGGGAGCGGGAGGCATAGTCCCGGAATACGGCCCCGTGGTCGCGGAATGCCTTTCGCCGAACCTCTCGCCACGTCCGCCGTGGGATTTCAGGCGCCGCCGCCGCGAGCGGTCAGAAGATTTCCTCGGCGGTGGACCGGACGATACGGGCCTGCATATTGCGTTCCATCATGCGCAGCGCGGCCTCCGCGAGATCGCGGTGGATATGCGCGCAGGCGTCCTCGACGACGGTGACGCCGATGTGCCGGATATGGGCGTCGAGCGCCGAATAGAGCACGCATTGTTCGGTGACCTGGCCACAGAGCACGATGGTCTCGATGCCGTGCTGGCGCAGCAGGTATTCCAGCGGTGTCTGGTAGAAGATCGAGTGCCGCGCCTTCAGCACGAACAGTGATTTCTCGTCGGGCCGTACCGGCTCCACGAGATCGGCGTGCGGGCCGCTCAGCGCGGTGTCCAGGATCTCGTCGTGGTGCGAGCGCCACAGGCCGAAATTGTCGTTGACGTAGATGACCTCGGTGTCGCTCCCCCGGGCCCGTTCGAGCAGCGCGGTGAGCCGGGGCACCGTCGCGCGCACCGAGGGCAGCAGCAGTTCGGCGTCCTCGTGCTCGTAGGAGTTGAGCATGTCGATCACGATGAGTGCGGTGCCGGACATGGCGGAATCCCGGTCAGCCCCGGGCCGGGCGGGCGCACGCCCCGCTCATCGCGGGTTCCCCTGTTCCCCGGCCTCCTCCTCGGCGACCCGTTTGAGGGTGCGCCCGCTGCGGACGGACCGGGCCCGGCGGGCATCGGGGGTGCCGCGCCGTTCGGCCCGGTCGTCGTTCTCCTTGACCAGCAGCCAGGACTCCCGCTTCCCGGAGCCGTCGCCGCCGCGGAAGCGGGTGAGCGCATAGCCGCCGTGCAGTTTGCTGCCGTCGAGCCAGAAGGACGCGTGGCCCTGCTCCAGGGCTTCGGCGAACGTGCGGGTGCGCCCCTTCTTCCTCCCGGGCAGCGGACGGTAGCTGCCCTCGTCCCAGACGATGACGGTGCCCGCGCCGTACTCCCCGTCCGGGATGACGCCCTCGAACTCCCGGTACTCCAGCGGATGGTCCTCGGTGGGCATGGCCAGCCGCTTGTCCTGCGGATCGGTGGACGGGCCCTTCGGCACCGACCAGGACTTCAGGACGCCGTCGACCTCCAGCCGGAAGTCGAAGTGCAGGGTGCTGGCGTCGTGGATCTGCACCACGAAGCACGGGGTGTCGGTGTCCCCGGAGGAGGCGCCGGAGGAGGTCTGCCCGCCCTGCGGCTCGCGGGTCCGGTCGAAGTGCCGTTTGCCGCGGTACGTCGTCAGTCCGTTGCTGCCACTCACGGGTCCGCCCGCCTTTCCTCGGCTGCCGCCTCTCTCACTGTGGCGCGCGGCGGGCGGCACCGCACGTGCGGCCGGGGCCCGCCCCGCGGCCCTTCGAGTGCCCGGTTGGGTGAGTAACACGCCCGCCAAGGGGCACGCGAGGGCCGCAGGAGCGAGTTTGGATCCTGACCGCACGATGCGAGGTGCTTGGAGGAGCCATGGGCGTGGGGAGGCTGCTGCGTGACTGGCCCGTGTACCGGCAGCTGACCGGCGGCGATCCGCTGGGCCGCGGACGCGCCGCGATGTCCGCGCGCACGGAAGCGCTCCGGCCGCGGACCGAGACCGCCGACCGGGTGGTGAAGTCGGTCTGCCCGTACTGCGCGGTCGGCTGCGGCCAGCAGGTGTACGTCAAGGACGACCGGGTGGTCCAGATCGAGGGCGACCCGGATTCGCCGGTCAGCCGGGGCCGGCTGTGCCCCAAGGGCTCGGCGACGCTGCAGCTGACGACCGGGCCGTCCCGGCGCCATCAGGTCCTCTACCGCCGGCCGTACGGCACCGACTGGCAGCCGCTGGACCTGGACACGGCCATGGACATGATCGCCGAGCGGGTGATCGAGACCCGCCGGGACACCTGGCAGTGGGAGGCGGACGGCAAGCGGGTGGCCCGCACGCTCGGCATCGCCAGCCTGGGCGGCGCGACCCTCGACAACGAGGAGAACTACCTGATCAAGAAGCTGCTGACCGGGCTGGGCGTGGTCCAGGTGGAGAACCAGGCCCGGGTCTGCCACAGCTCGACGGTCGCGGGCCTGGGGACCTCGTTCGGGCGCGGCGGGGCGACCACCTTCATGCAGGACCTCCAGCACGCGGACTGCATCGTCATCGAGGGCTCGAACTTCGCCGAGGCGCATCCGGTGGGCTTCCAGTGGGTGATGGAGGCCAAGGCCCGGGGCGCCCGGATCATCCACGTCGATCCGCGCTTCACCCGGACCAGCGCGCTGTGCGATCTGCACGTGCCGATCCGGGCCGGCACCGACCTCGCCTTCCTGGGCGGGCTGATCCACCACGTCCTGTCCGAGGAGAAGGACTTCCGCGAGTACGTCCTCGCCTACACCAACGCCGCCACCCTGATCAGCGAGGACTTCCGCGACACCGAGGACCTCGGCGGCGTGTTCTCCGGCCTGGACGAGGAGGGGCGCTGCTACGACCCGTCGAGCTGGCAGTACGAGGGCACCGACGTCCAGGCCCCGGCCGGCGACGTCGAGCAGCTGCACGACCGCCGGCTGGAGGACCTCCGCGGGGCCTCCCACCACGCCCCCGGGCACGCCGAGACGCACGGCTCGGGCGGTCCGCAGGCCGCCGCCGAAGCGCCGCGGGACCCGACCCTGACCCACCCCCGGTGCGTCTACCAGATCCTCAAGCGGCACTACGCCCGCTACACCCCGGAGCTGGTCGAGCGGACCTGCGGGATCCCGCGCGAGACGTTCCGGCAGGTGTGCGACGCGCTGACCTCGAACTCCGGGCGGGAGCGGACCAGCGCCTTCGTCTACGCGGTCGGCTGGACCCAGCACGCGACCGGTTCCCAGTACATCCGGGCCGCGAGCGTCCTGCAGCTGCTGCTGGGCAACATCGGCCGTCCCGGCGGCGGTATCCAGGCGCTCCGCGGCCACGCCTCCATCCAGGGCTCCAGCGACATCCCCACGCTCTACAACCTGCTGCCCGGCTACCTGCCGATGCCGCACGCGCACACCCACGAGGACCTGGACACCTTCATCGCCGCGAGCCGCACCGACAAGGGCTTCTGGGGCGACATGCGGGCGTACTTCGTCAGTCTGCTCAAGGCGTACTACGGCGATGCCGCGACCCCGGAGAACGACTTCTGCTTCGACCACCTGCCGCGGCTGACCGGCTCGCACAGCACCTACGACACCGTGATGGCGCAGCTGGACGGCGTCTGCAAGGGCTACTTCCTGATGGGCGAGAACCCCGCCGTGGGCTCCGCCAACACCCGGCTGCAGCGGCTGGGCATGGCGAACCTCGACTGGCTGGTGGTCCACGACTTCTCGCTCATCGAGTCGGCGACCTGGTGGCAGGACGGGCCCGAGATCGAGAGCGGCGAACTCGCCACCGAGGACATCGGGACCGAGGTGTTCTTCCTGCCGGCCGCCTCGCACACCGAGAAGTCCGGGTCGTTCACCAACACCAACCGCTGGCTGCAGTGGCACCACGCCGCCGTCGAGCCGGACGGCGACGCCCGCAGCGACCTGTGGTTCATGTACCACCTGGGCCGGCGCATCAAGGAGAAGCTGGCCGCGTCCACCGATCCGCGGGACCGCATGGTGCAGGACCTGACCTGGGACTATCCGGTCGAGGGCGATCACCGGGAGCCGATCGCCGCCGCCGTCCTCGCCGAGATCAACGGGCAGGGCCCGGACGGCGCCCCGCTGCGTGCCTACACCGAGCTGAAGGACGACGGCTCGACCCGCTGCGGCTGCTGGATCTACTGCGGGGTCTACGCGGACGGCGTCAACCAGGCGGCCCGCCGCACCCCGCACACCGAGCAGGACTGGGTCGCCGCCGAGTGGGCCTGGGCCTGGCCGGCGAACCGCCGGATCCTCTACAACCGGGCGTCGGCCGCCCCCGACGGCACGCCCTGGAGCGACCGCAAGGCGTATGTGTGGTGGGACGCCGACGCGGGCCGCTGGACCGGCCACGACGTGCCGGACTTCGTGCCCGACCGGGCGCCGGACCACGTACCGCCGCCCGGGGCGAGGGGGCCCGACGCGCTGCGCGGCGACGACCCGTTCATCATGCAGGCGGACGGCAAGGGCTGGCTGTTCGCCCCGTCCGGGCTGCTCGACGGGCCGCTGCCGACCCATTACGAGCCGCAGGACTCGCCGTTCGGCAACGCGCTCTACCCCGACCGACCACGCTCCCCCACCCAGCAGCGCTACGTCCGGGAGGGCAACCGCTACCACCCCAGCGGCGACGAGCCGGGCGCCGAGGTCTTCCCGTACGTCCTGACCACCCACCGGCTGACCGAGCACTTCACGGCGGGCGGGATGAGCCGCTGGTCGTCCCATCTCGCCGAGCTGCAGCCGGAGTTGTTCTGCGAGGTGTCCCCGCGGCTGGCCGCCGAGCGCGGGCTGACGCACAACGGCTGGGCGACGATCGTCACCGCCCGGAACGCCATCGAGGCGCGGGTGGCGGTCACCGACCGGATCAGGACGCTGACCGTGCACGGCCGCGAGGTGCACCAGATCGGGCTGCCGTTCCACTGGGGCCCCAACGGGGTGGTCACCGGCGACGCGGCCAACGAGCTGATGGCGATCGTGCTGGACCCCAACTCGCACATCCAGGAGGACAAGGCACTCACCGCCGACATCCGCCCGGGCCGCCGGCCGCGCGGGCCCGCCCTGCCGCGCCTGGTGGCGGAGTACCGGCGGCGTGCGGGCATCACCGAGCACACCGGAGAGGACCGAAGGCCATGACCGACAGCCTGCTCAGCGGCCCTGAGCCGGATCCGGCCGGGGATGCCGGACACACCGGTGCCCCGCCCCGGGTGGGGTTCTTCACCGACACCTCCGTCTGCATCGGCTGCAAGGCGTGCGAGGTGGCGTGCAAGGAGTGGAACGCCCTCCCGGAGGACGGGCTGACGCTCACCGGCATGTCGTACGACAACACCGCCGGGCTCGGGGCGTCCACCTGGCGGCACGTGGCCTTCATCGAGCAGTCGGCGCCGCATCCGCCGGTGCCCGCGCCGGAGGGCCGCACGGTGCTGCCGCTCGCCGGGGACGCGGACCAGTCGGCCGGCGGCGAGCTGCGCTGGCTGATGTCCTCCGACGTCTGCAAGCACTGCACCCACGCCGCCTGCCTCGACGTCTGCCCGACCGGCTCGCTGTTCCGCACCGAGTTCGGGACCGTGGTGGTGCAGGAGGACATCTGCAACGGCTGCGGCTACTGCGTCCCGGCCTGTCCCTACGGCGTGATCGAGCAACGCCCGTCCGACGGCCGGGCGTTCAAGTGCACGCTCTGCTACGACCGGCTCGGCGCAGGACAGGAACCGGCCTGCGCCAAGGCCTGCCCGACCGAGTCGATCCAGTTCGGCCCGCTCGACGAGCTGCGCGAACGCGCGGCGCTGCGGGTGGACCAGCTGCATGCGGCCGGGGTGGACCAGGCCCGCCTCTACGGCCACGACCCGGCGGACGGGGTCGGCGGCGACGGGGCGTTCTTCCTGCTGCTGGACGAGCCGGAGGTCTACGGGCTGCCGCCGGACCCGCAGGTCACCACCCGGGACCTGCCCGCGATGTGGAAGCACGCCGGCGCGGCGGCGCTGTCGATGGCCGGCGGTTTCGCGCTGTCCTTCGCGCTGCCCGCCGTGCTGCGAGGAAGGGGGCGGCGATGACCCGGCCCGAGAGGCCGGGCGACCGGCGCGCACGGCGGTCCCGCAAGGGCGAGGAACTCATGGTCCCGCGCGCCGAGTTCGACTCCTACTACGGCCGTCCGGTCATCAAGGCACCCTCCTGGTCGGCCCGGGACATCGCCGGATACTTCTTCCTCGGCGGCCTGGCGGGCGCCGGCTCGGTGCTCGCCGCGGGCGCCCAGCTGACCGGCCGGACCACGCTGGCGAGGGGGATGAAGGTCTCGTCGCTGGCGGCCGTCTCGCTGTCCACAGCGGCGCTCGTCCACGACCTCGGCCGGCCCGCCCGGTTCGGCAACATGCTGCGCGTCATCAAGCCGACCTCGCCGATGAGCGTCGGTTCCTGGCTGCTCAGCGGCTACGGGCCGGCGGCCGGGGTGGCGGCGGTGTGCGCGGTCGGCGGGCGGCTGCCGCGGGCCGGCGCCGCCGCCACCGCGGCCGCCGCGGCGCTGGGGCCGGCCGTGGCCACGTACACCGCCGTGCTCGCGGCGGACACCGCGGTGCCGGCCTGGCACGGCGCACACCGCGAACTGCCCTATCTCTTCGCGGCCTCCGCGACCGCCGCGGCGTCCGGCATGGCACTGGTGCTGGCGCCGCTCCACGAGACCGCGCCCGTACGCTGCGCCGCCGTACTGGCCGCCGCTGCCGATGCGGCGGCGTCCCGGGCGGCGAAGCGGCGGCTGGGGATGGTGGCGGAGACCTACCGGGAGGGCCGGGCCGGGCGGCTGCTGCACGGCGCGGAACTGCTGCTCGGCGCCGGGGCGGTGACCGCGGCGCTCGCCGCCCGCCGCTCCCGGGCGGCGGCCGTCGCCGCCGGGCTGGCGCTGCTGGCCGGGTCGGCGTGCACCCGGTTCGGCGTCTTCGCGGCCGGGATCGCCTCCGCCGAGGACCCGGCGTACACCGTCGTCCCCCAGCGCGCCACGAAGGAACCGTCCGGCGGACCGGGACCGGGCCCGGCCACCGCCCGCCCGGACGGCCGGGAAACACCGCAATCGACAGACTGACCGTCCTCGACCGCAGGAGTCCACGTGCATCGACGTCGTCCTCGGATCGTGATCGTCGGAGCCGGTTTCGCCGGCTACGAATGTGCCCGCACCCTCTCCCGGACGGCCAAGGGAGCCGCCGAGATCGTGCTGCTCAACCCCCATGACTACTTCCTCTACGTGCCGCTGCTGCCGGAGGTGGCGGCCGGGATCCTGGAGCCGCGCCGGATCTCGGTGTCGCTGACCGGGACCCTGCCGGGCGTCCGGCTCGTCCTCGGGCAGGCCCACGACGTGGACCTGGACGCCCGCCGGGTGGCGTACACCGACCCGGAGGACCGGGAGGGCACGCTGGACTACGACCGGCTGGTGCTCACCGTCGGCAGCGTCAACAAGCTGCTGCCCATCCCCGGTGTCGCCGAGCACGCCCACGGCTTCCGCGGGATGCCCGAGGCGCTCTACCTGCGCGACCACATCACCCGCCAGTGCGAACTGGCCGGGGCGGCCGAGGACCCGGACGAACGGGCCGCCAGGACCACCTTCGTGGTCGTCGGGGCGGGTTACACCGGTACCGAAGTCGCCGCCCACGGCGTGCTGTTCACCGATGCCCTGGCCCGGCAGAACACCGGGCTGCGGGACGGTCCGCGGCCGCGCTGGCTGCTGCTGGACATCGCCGACCGGCTGCTGCCGGAGCTCGACGAGCGGCTCTCACGGACCGCCGAGCGGGTGCTGCGCGGCCGCGGGGTGGACGTCCGTACCGGCACGTCGGTCAAGGAGGCCACCCCGGACGGGGTGCTGCTGGACGACGGCGAGTTCATCGACAGCCGCAGCCTGATCTGGTGCGTCGGCGTCCGCCCGGACCCGCTGGTGGCCTCGATGGGGCTGCCCACCGACCGGGGGCGGCTGTGCGTCGACGAGTACCTGGGCGTGCCCGGCCGGCCGGAGGTGTTCGCCTGCGGTGACGCCGCGGCCGTACCGGACCTGACCCGTCCGGGCAAGGTGACGCCGATGACCGCCCAGCACGCCCAGCGGCAGGGCAAGGTCGCGGCGCGCAACGTGGCGGCGTCCTGCGGCCACGGCACGGCGCGCGCCTACGAACACCACGACCTGGGGTTCATGGTCGACCTGGGCGGCGTCCAGGCCGCCGCGAATCCGCTGCACGTCCCGCTGTCCGGTCCGCTCGCCAGTGCCGTCACCCGCGGCTACCACTTGATGGCGATGCCCGGGAACCGGGTGCGGGTGGCCGCCGACTGGCTCCTGGACGCGGTGCTGCCCCGCCAGGGCGTCCAGCTCGGCCTGGTGCGGTCCTGGTCGGTGCCGTTGGACACCGAGACACCGGAGGTGGCCCGGGTGCCGCGCTAGGGCCGGTCCTCGCGACCGGCCCGGGATCCGGCGTCCGGCCCGCGCTGGGATGCGATCACCGCCGATCGGTCGTGCCATGGAGAGGACCAGGCCCCTGGCACGTCCGGTGCGAAGAGGTGCGATCCATGGCACGACCGGTATGGAGCGGTTCGCTGACCTTCGGGCTGGTCACGCTGCCGGTACGGCTGTACACCGCCACGGACAGCCACACTCTGCACTTCCACCAGGTCCAGCGCGGCACCGCCGACCGGATCCGCAACCAGCGGGTCAACGAGCGCACCGGCGAGGAGGTCGCCGCCGACGACATCGTCAAGGGCCTGGACGCCGGGGACGCCTACGTCCTGGTGGAGCCGGAGGAGCTGGCGGACATCGCCCCGGGACGGTCCAGGGCGCTGGAGATCAGCGGTTTCGTCGAGCTGGCGGAGGTCGAGCCGGTCTTCTTCGACCGGACCTACTACCTGGGTCCCGGCGGCAAGGAGTACGCCAAGGTCTACGCGCTGCTGCAGCGGGCCCTGGACCGGTCGGGGAAGGCCGGGATCGCCACGTTCGTCATGCGCAACCGGGAGTACCTGGTCGCGGTCAAGGCCGAGGACGACGTCCTCGCGCTGCACACGCTGCACTGGGCGGACGAGGTGCGCGACCCGCACCGGGAGGTGCCGGACCTGCCCGGGCGGACGAAACCCGCCGAGAAGGAACTGAAGACCGCGCTCCAGCTGATCGAGGCCCTGGCCATCCCGTGGAATCCCGAGGACTACCGCGACACCTATCAGGAACGCGTGCGCAAGCTCGCTACGGCGAAGAGCAAGGGCGAGACGGTGGAGAAGGCGGCCGAGGCGCCGGAATCCACCAATGTCATCGATCTGATGGACGTCCTCAACGCCAGCTTGAACACCGCACAGGGCGAACGGAAGGCCACGAAGGCGAAGGGCGCAAAACGCCGTACGCAGCGCTCCGACCTGGAAGGGCGCAGCAAGTCGGAGCTCTATGAACTCGCCACCGAGGCCGGTATTCCCGGCCGTTCGTCGATGAACCGGGGTGACCTCATCAAGGCCCTCACCGCGTAATACCGGCGCTTGTTCGGGCAGGTGCCGGGTATCCGCCCGGAATGGAGACGCTGACCGTGGAAACGACGCATCTGTCCGCGCACCTCGCCGCCGGTCACGGGACGAGCGGCGCACTGCTCACGATCGTCGGGGTCCTCGTCGTCGCCCTGCTGCTCGCGGCGTTCGTGTGGGGCCGGCGCATCAGGAAGCGCGAGCCGGGCCCGCCCCACCCCGAGTCGCAGCCACGGCTGCCGCACGGCGGGCCGGTGGGCGACGTCGTGGAGCGCCGCGAGCCCGATGAACTCCCCCGGACCGACCACCGGCGCACACCGCACGAGCTGAAGGGCAACGGCATCGAGTCCCGGCGCCGCGAGTAGGCACGGCCCGGCAATCGGCACGCGTGACCAGCCCCGGCCGCTCCGAAGGAGGCGCACCCATGACCGCGGACCGCAGAGCCGCCCTGTTCGACATGGACGGCACCCTCGTCGACAGCACCTATCTGCACGCCGTCACCTGGTGGGAGGCGTTCCGCCAGGCCGGCCACCGGGTGCCGACGGCCGCCATCCACCGCACCGTCGGCATGGGCGCCGACCATCTCATCGGCCATCTGCTGGGCCCGGACCGGGACCGCGAGGGCGATGCCGCGATCAGCGCGGCGCACAAGACGCTCTTCGCCGAGTACTGGTCCCGGCTGGCGCCGCTGGAGGGCGCCGCCGAGCTGCTGCGGGCCTGCGCCGGGCGCGGCTGGACGGTGGTGCTAGCCAGTTCGGCGGGCGGCGGCGAACTGAGCGCCATGCGCGCCGCGCTGGACGCCGAGGACGCGCTCACCGCGGTCACCGGCGCGGACGACGTCGAGTCCAGCAAACCCTCCCCCGACCTCGTCGAACAGGCGCTGGCGCAGGCCGGCACCGAGCCCGGCCGGGCGGTTTTCGTCGGGGACACGGTCTGGGACATGAAGGCCGGTGCCCGGGCCGGGGTGCCCTGTGTGGGCGTGCTCAGCGGCGGCTACGGCCGCAGCGAGCTGCTGGACGCCGGTGCGCGGGAGGTCTACGAAGGACCGGCCGCGCTGCTGGCCCGGCTGGACTCGTCCCTGCTCAAGTGACCGGACCCGTCGCTTGAACGACGGAAAGGGCCGGGCGGGTGAAATTGCCGGGCCGGCCGGCGGCATGGCGGTCTCCGCCCGTGGCGGCCCATCGAGTATCCAGGAGCCATGTCCCTTCGTCATCCCGTGAACCGCGGCGGTAAGGAACGGGGGCGGTTCGCCGAACTGGCCGAAAAGGCCTCGCATTTCACCAGTTCCCCGCTCTTCTTCGTGCTCTGCCTCATCCTGATCGCCCTGTTCCTCGCCGTTCACCTCGCCCATCTGTCACTGGCGTGGCAACTGCTGGCGGGGGATTTCATGACCGCGGTGACGCTGCTTCTCCTCGCCCTGCTCAAGAACTCCGAGCTGCGGGCCGAACACGCGATCCAGCGGAAACTCGACGCTCTGGCGGCCGCGCTGCTGGAATCCCGCGAGGGCGAGGGCGGAAAGGCCGCGGAGGACCTGAGGAAGGCGATCCGATTGGAGGAGGAAACCTAAGCATGGACCTCAAGAAGAGCCCGGTCGCCCGGGCCTGGCGCGGCCGGCGCCGGTCCGCCGCGCCCGCCGTGTCGCGCCGGCCGATGGACGTCGACGACGCCAACCGCCGGTTCCTGCTGTACGGCGTGATGCCGCTGTGGCTGGTCCCGGCGGTGGCGGACTGGGCCATGCACCGGCGCACCCGCATCGAGGACACCACCGGGGTGCGGGAATCGGCGGTGCACGCGCTGATGATGACCGAGGCCGGGGTGCCGGTCGCGATGGGCCTGCTGGCCAAGATCAATCCGCTGGTCCTGACGGTGATGGGCGGTGCCGCGCTGGCGCACGCCGCCACCGCCCTGTGGGACGTCGGCCTGGCGGACGGCGAGCGCGAGCTGCACCCGGTCGAGCAGCACATCCACAGCTTCCTGGAGGTCCTGCCGCTGACCGCGCTGGCGTTCCTGTGCACGCTCCACTCCGACCAGGCCCGGGCCACGCTGCGCGGCGGCCGCAGGCCCGACGACTGGAAGCTGCTGCCCAAGGAGAACCCGCTGTCCGCCCGCTATCTGGCCGGCATCGGCCTCGGCATCGGCGCCTGCATCGTGCTGCCGTACGCCGAAGAGATGACCCGGTGCGTCAAGGCGGCCCGGCTCCGGCGCGGCCGGTGAGCGCGGTCCAGGGGCGGCGGCCCGGCGGCGGGGGGCCGCTGCCGCTCCCGCCGGCGCGGATCGTCGCTCCCGAGATCGACGGGCCCGAGGACGTGGTGGCCGACGCCGACGGCAACGTCCTGACGGGGGCCGCGGACGGCACGATCTGGCGGGTGCGGCTGCCGGAGGCGGGTGCGGCCGACCGGGCGGCGCGGTCGGCCCGGGCGGAGGTCGTGGGCCACACCGGCGGCCGGCCGCTCGGTCTGCATCCGCTCCCCGGTGGCGAGCTGCTCGTCTGCGACGCCTACCGGGGGCTGCTGCAGCTCACGACCGGGGACGGGACGGTCCGGGTGCTGGCCGACGAGGTGGCCGGCGAGCCGCTGCGGTTCTGCAGCAACGTCACCGCGGCGCCGGACGGCACGGTCTACTTCACCGTCTCCAGCCGCCGCTACGGCCTGGACGAGTGGCCCGGCGACATCGTGGAGCACCTCGGGACGGGCCGGCTGCTGCGGCTGCGGCCCGGCGGCACGCCCGAAGTCCTGCTGTCGGGGCTGCAGTTCGCCAACGGTGTGGCGCTGGCGCCGGACGGGTCGTTCCTCCTCGTGGCCGAGACCGGAGCCCGCCGGCTGCGCCGTTACCGGCTCACCGGGCCGCGGGCCGGCCACTCCGAGCTCCTGGCCGCGGACCTGCCCGGCCACCCCGACAACATCTCCCTCGCCGACGACGGCGTCTTCTGGGTGGCCCTCGCCGGGCCGCGCCAACCGGCCCTGGAGCTGGTGCACGCCCTCCCCCACCCGGTGCGGCGGGCGGCCTGGCGGACGATGCGGCGGGTACGTCCGATCCCGCCGCCGCATCCGACCGTACGGGTGCTGGGCATCCGCCCGGACGGGCAACGGGTGTGGGACCTGCGGGCCGCCAGGTCGCCGTACCGGATGGTCACCGCGGTCTGCCGTACGGGCAGCCGGCTGGTCCTGGCCAGCGTCGCCCACCGCGGTATGGCGGTGTGCGCGCTGCCCGGCGCGGAGTCGCTGACCGGGCACTGAAACGGCCGCGGCAGCCGTCGGCCGGGGGGCGTCCTCGCATGGCGCCCACCCGGCATGACTGCCGCGGACCGGGCCTACCGGACCCGCTCGACCGTTTCCTCCTCCTCGTCGGGGAGTTTCACATCGCTCACCGCGATGTTGACCTCCACGACCTCGAGACCGGTCATCCGCTCGACCGTGGCGATGACCTGTTCGCGGACCGCTTGGGCGACGTCCGGGATCACTTCGCCGTACTCGGCGATGATGTCGAGGTCGATGGCGGTCTGCTTCTCGCCGACCTCGACCTTGACCCCGTGCGTGCCGCCCGACCCTCCGCCGGGCACCCGCCTGCGCAGCTCGCCGACGGACCGCGCGAGCCCGCTGCCCAGGGCGTGCACACCGACCACATCACCGGCCGTCAGGTAAGCGATCTTCGTCACCACGCCGTCGGCGATGGTCGTGCGTCCGAGGGTCCCGGCGTTCCGCGACCCGTGCTCGGTGACCTCGGTCATCCCGTTCACCCCTCGCTCCGTGGCCTGTGCTTCGTGCCGTGTGCTCCGAACGGAGCACAGCGTCGGCCCTCTCTTCACGCTAGAGCCCGGCAGATGAGGCCGCCTCTCCTCCTTTGCCGACCCGGCAACCGGAATTGTCGGCCGGGTGGCCCCGCTCCACGCTCGACGGCAACCGGACGTCCGGCCACCGCGGCGGCGACCTCCCGTTCGGCAGCGGACGCACCGGCGGCCGCGTCCCGTGGGACGCGGCCGCCGGGGTCGTCTCACGGGGTCAGGCGGCCCCGCCGGCCCGGCGGCGGCGCAGCACCAGGGCGGTGGCCGTCACCCCGCCCGCCACCACCGCGGCGCCGATCGCGGCCGGCAGCAGGGGGAAGGCGGACTCGGTGGTCGCGGCCGTGTCCTGCACGGCCGGGCCCGGGTCGATGGTGGCCGCCATCGGGGCGATGTGCCGCACCGGGCCGACGGACCTGACCGAGCCGTCCTTGTTGAGCAGCACCTGCTTGTTGTTGGGGTGCCGGAAGTCGAACATGTTCTTCAGCGAGCCGGCCCGGCTGTCGAAGGCGGCGTCGCCGATCCGGCCGGTGTGCCAGTTGTCCTCGATGAACTTGATGATCGAGGTCTGCTCGGTGCGGGTGTGGTCGATCGTGTTGACCTTGCTGTACGGCGAGACCACCAGCAGCGGCTGCCGGGTGCCGGGGCCGCAGCGGTCCGCATAGCCGCCGGCGGCCGCGGGACCCGCCTGGCAGGCCGGGCTGTCGGTGGCCTTGCCGTTGGAGTCGGTCGAGGTGTCCTTCGAGCCGTTGCGCGGCTTGGCGTAGGCGTGGTCGTACCAGCCGTCGGAGTCGTCGTAGGCGATGACGACGGCGGTGTCCTTCCACTGCGGCGACTGCTGGATGCGGTTGATCCGGTCGACGAGGAAGTGCTGTTCGTCGATCGGGTCGGAGTAGGCGGCGTGCGCGTCCTGGTACTCGGGGGCCTTGACGAAGCTGACCGCGGGCAGCTTGCCCGCCTTCAGCACGGCGTCGAAGTCGGTCAGGTCGTAGTTGTGGTTGGCCGGTCCGGCGTGGCCGATCTCGTCGACGCTCTTGGGCGGCAGGTGGTGCGGGTTCGCCGTGGACCGGTAGTACTGGAACGGCGCGTGGTGCGGGCTGTAGTCGACGACCGCCGCGCCCCCGACGTTGGAGTGCGTGGTGCCGCCGCACTTCGCGTAGTGGCCGTCCTGGCCGTCCCACGCGGTGCTGGGGCGGAAGCCGCCCTGGAACCAGCCCCAGCTGACGTGCCGCGCGGTGAGCAGGTCGCCGATGTTGCGGCCCTGCATCGCGGCGAGCGCGTTCTTGCCGGTGTGGTCCTTGTTGGAGCAGTCGTCGTACGCCGGGTCGGGGTCGCTGATGATCGTGCCGACGCCGTGCGCGTCGGGCGAGTGCACGGCGTGCGGGTCGGGCTTGTCGGTCTGCCGCGGGTTTTCCGTGCTGGAGGCCGGGTCCATGGAGACGACGCCGTGCGTCTGCCCGGAGACCAGGTTGAGGGCGCCCGGGGTGGAGGGGCCGTAAGTGGTGCTGAAGGAGCGGTCGTTGAGGGCGTAGTGCTGGGCGTAGTTCCACAGCCCGGTGACGGTGTTGCCGTCGTAGTAGTCCATCACCAGTCCGGGCTCGCCGAAGAGGCCGCCGGAGCACTTGCCCGAGTCGGTGTTCTGGACGAACCGGTCGGCCTTGCCGCCGTTGTAGGCGTACTGCTCGGGCCCGTAGTCGTGGTTCTGGTCGCAGGTCATGGCCTGCTGCGGGGTCAGCCGCTTGGGGGCGTACTGGTTGGGGTTGTGCTTGAGCAGACCCGCGGTGCGCAGGTTGTCGATGTCCCGGGGCGTGCGCGGGGACGGCGTGAAGCGGGTGCCGTCGGTGTTCGCGGCCTTGGGGTAGGTCGCGAAGTAGTGGTCGAACGAGATGTTCTCGTCGAAGAGCACGACCACATGCTTGATGGGGGTGGCCGTTCGGGAGGGGGTGGGCTGGTGCCCGGCGGCCCAGGTCGGCGCCGTGGTGCCCAGGACGGTGAGGGCCGCGGCGCCCACGAGGGCCCCCAGGCTCCTTATCGCCGGTCGTCTTCCCCTGCTTGCCATGCTCGTTCACCCTCCGGACGGGGACGTGGTCGTGCTGTACGCCCGGATGCTCGGCCGGGCGGGCAGCGGCTCGGCAGAGCCATGATGACGGGCGGGTGAACACTCAGTCAGGTAAGCCGGGCCAAAGCTTGACCGGGTGTTGACCCTTTGCGGCCGCCGGTCAGGCGAACAGGGCCCGGCCGTACCAGTCCGAGGTGTCGCGGACACCGGGCAGGGCGTAGAAGTAGCCGCCGCCGAACGGGGTGAGGTAATCCGTCAGCGGTTCGCCGGCGAGCCGGTGCTGCACGGCCTCGAACTGGGCGGCCAGGTCGCGCTGGTAGCAGCAGAACAGCAGGCCCATGTCCAGGTTGCCGTTGCGGTCCACGCCCTGGTCGTAGTTGTACGAGCGGCGCAGGATCCGCTGGCCGTCGGTGGCCGCGGTGCGGGGGTTGGCCAGCCGGATGTGGCTGTCCAGCGGGATGACGTCGCCCTTGGGATCGTCGGGGTAGTGCGGGGTGTCGTGTTCGTGGTCGCCGTCCAGGGGCGCCCCGGTCTCGCGGTTGCGGCCGAACATCCGCTCCTGTTCGGTCAGCGACACCCGGTCCCAGAACTCCACCAGCATGCGGATCAGCCGCACCACCTGGTAGCTGCCGCCGACCGCCCAGGCCGGTTCGCCGGAGTCCCGGCCGGCCCAGACCAGCCGGTCCATCTCCCGGCCGGACCCGGCGTCCGGGTTGGCCGTGCCGTCCTTGAAGCCCATGAGGTTGCGGGGCGTGCCGGAGGGGCGGGGCGGGCTGCTGAAGCCGTCCATCCGCCAGCGCACCTGCATGCCGCCCCGGGTGTGCCGGGCGATGTCCCGCAGGGCGTGCAGCACGGTGTCGGTGTCGTCGGCGCACAGTTGGAGGCTCAGATCGCCGTGGCACCACTCGGGGCGGAGGTCGTCGTCGGGGAAGGTCGGCATGACTTTGAGGCGGCGCGGTGCCCGGCCGTGCAGTCCGAACCGGTCGTCGAAGAGGGCCGCGCCCACGCCGGCCGTCACCGTCAGCGCGCCGGCGGGGAGCCGCGGCCCGAGGAGGCCCGAGTCGGTGGGCGGGCCGGTGATGCCCGGGTCCGCGGGTGTGCCGCCGTCCGTCAGGGCACGGGCCCGGGCGGTGAGGGTCCTCAGCAGCTCGGCCAGCTCCCGGCGGTCGGCGGCCGTGACGTCGAACGCGGTGAAGGCCGTGACCCGGCGGGGCGGGGCGAGCACGGAGGCCTGGTGCGGCCCGTGGAACGGCACCGGGGGTGCGGCAACGGTCCCGAGTGCGGGGCCGGGCACCGGCACCGTGCCGCCGGCCCCCGGCGAACCCTGCGCGGGCGCCGCACCGCCGGCCGCCAGCCCGGCCCCGGCGAGGGCCGCGCCCCGCAGGAATCCCCGTCTGCCGACTCCGTTCACGCCACTCATTCCGCTCACACCGTTCTGCGCGCGTCGCACAGCGTCGCCACCGACGCCAGCCGTTCCACCAGGTCTCCCAGCACCGCGTCGGTACGCTCCCGCTGCCGGCGGTCGAGTCGGTCCAGCGGCGTCCAGCGCCCGTCCCGCCGGAAGCCGTCGAGCAGTTCCTGCGCCCGGCCCAACTGCCGCTCCAGCGCCGGTAGTTCGGGGTACCGGGGGACGAGCAGGGGGCGCAGCCGGGCGAGCACGGCGCGGGTGCCGTCGAGGTTGGCGCGGGCGGTGGCGAGGTTGCTTCCGCTGCCGTAGTCGGTCCGCCCGGTCAGCTCGAACTGGAGGGTGTTCTCCAGGATCTCGTGGGCCCGCAGGCCGAGGTCCGCCGGTTCCATCCGGGCCTCGGCCCAGTCGTCCCGCAGCGCCTTGACGGCGTCGGCGAGTGCGGTGGACGGTCCGCGCAGGGATGCCGTGGACCGGCCGTGCCACAGCCCGTACTCGATCCGGTGGAAGCCGGTGAAGGCCGGGTCCCGGACGCCGTCCGGCAGGCCTGCGGTGGTGCCGTTGATCTTCCCGTCCGCGTCACCGAACGCCCCGTAGGCGGCGCCCAGCCGCTCGTAGGCGAGGTGCGCGGACAGCCAGGCGTCCTCGGCCGCCGCCCGGTCGCCGTCCGCCAGGGCGTCCCGCAGCCGCCCGGTCCGGCCGACGAGGCCGTCCAGGCCCTTGGCGACCCACTTCTGGTAGGCCAGCGCCGGGGGGATCAGATCGTGCTCGGTGACCGGGGCCGCGGCCGGGCCGGGCGGGCCGCCGCCCGCGATCCGCACCGTCGGTCCGGTGACCGCGTGCGCGTCGTCCGGCAGGCACATGAAGGCGTACGCGCCCCGGCCCAGCCGGACCCGCAACTGGCGGGTGGTGCCGGGCCCGATGCCCTCCACCTCGCCGTGGACGGAACCGTCGGCGGGGTTCTTGAGGTAGACCTCGGCGGCGGTGTCGGAGGTGTTGTGCAGGTCGAAGACCTGGAGCCCGGGGCGTGGGTGCTGCCATCCGCGGCCGCAGCCGCCGGGCGACACCTCGATGCCGGTGTGCGGCAACCCGTCCGGCGCGACCCGCCCCGCCTCCGCGCCGTCCGCCCCACCGGTCAGCAACAGCCCGGCCAGCAGCCCACCGACCACGAGCACACCACCGACGGCCCTGGTCCGAGCGGTGGCTCCCATGCTGCTCCTGGCCTTCGTGCTGGTCCCGGTCCCTGCCCCGGCGAGCTCGGCGTCACCCGGTCGGGTCTCCTCCCCACCGGACGGCGCCGGCCTCCATGCTAGGCAGCGTCCCGGCTCCGAACACCCCTTCGCCCGGACAGAGTCCGAGAGTTTCCCGGCAGTTCACCGGGCGGACGCCCGTCACCGTCGTCGGCCGGTCAGCCGGAGACCTCCATCCGCTGCGTCCCGACGACCGACAGCAGCCGCATCGCCTCTTCCGACGGCGAGCCGGGGGCGGCGGTGTAGATGACGACGCACTGGTCCCGGTCGGCGATGTCCAGGACGTCGCAGCGAACGGTCACCGGCCCGACGAGGGGGTGCGCGAAGGTCTTGCAGAAGGTGGGACGGTCGGTGACGTCGTGCGCGGCCCAGAGCCGGGCGAACTCCTCGCTGCCGGCGAGGAGTTCCTCGACCAGGCCGGTCACCTCCGGGTCGTGGGGGTAGCGGCCCGCGGCGGCGCGCAGGTGCTGGGCCGAGGTCCGGGCGAACTCGTCCGCGTCCGAGACGCCGTACAGCCGCCGGTGGTCCCGGTAGGGGCCGAGGAAGGTGCGCCGGATCAGATTGCGGTCCCGGCGCGGGAGGGCGGAGAAGTCCTCCATCAGGGCCGCGGCCAGCTCGTTCCAGGCGATGACCTCGTACGTCGCCGACATCACCAGCGCCGCGGCCTCCGGCAGCCGGTGCAGCAGGTCGACGATGCTCTGCCGCACCTCCCGCGAGGGCCCCGGCGGGGGCCCGGGCGGGGCACCGGCGAGGTGGTGCAGGTGGTCGCGCTCGGCGTCCGACAGGCGCAGTGCCCGGGCCAGCTGGGCCAGCACCTCGCGGGACGGGTGCGGGGCACGCGCCTGCTCCAGGCGCGTGTAGTACTCGGTCGAGATGAACGCCAGCTGCGCCACCTCCTCGCGGCGCAGCCCCGGGGTACGGCGGCGCGGCCCGGCGGGCAGCCCCACGTCGGCGGGGGTGATGCGTTCGCGTCTGCTGCGCAGGAAGCCACCGAGCTCACGTCGTACTCGTCGATCCATCTCCCCAGTGTGCGGGGGCGCCGCGACGCCCAGCCAGGTACTGCCGGTGCCTGGATGCGCGGGGCGGCCGGCCCCAGGCTCATCGGCATGAACCACACACCGGTCACCACCACGACCTCACAGCCCTCCGACTCCTCTGCGTCCTCGGGTGCATTGGGCCTGCTCGCCGGCAAGGTCGCCTTCCTCACCGGTGCCGGTCGCGGCATCGGCGCGGCGGCGGCCCGGCTGTTCGCCCGGGAGGGCGCCCGGGTGCTCCTCGCGGCCCGTACGGAGAGCCAGCTCAAGGCGGTCACCGAGGAGATCCGGGCGGCCGGCGGCACCGCGGAGTACGTGGTGTGCGACCTGGCCGACCCGGCGAGCGTCCGGGCCGCCGTCGACCGGTCCGTGGAGCTGTACGGCCGGCTCGACGTGGCCTTCAACAACGGCGCGACGGGCCAGCCGCCCGGCCCGATGGACCAGCTGTCGGAGGCCGATTTCGACCGCGTCTGCGCGGTCAATCTCAAGGGCCCGTGGCTGGCCATGAACGCCGAGATCGCCGCGATCCGCGCCACCGCGCGGCGCGGGGCCATCGTCAACACCTCCAGCGTCGGCGCCCTGATGGCCAACCCCTGGCTGCCCGCCTACGGTGCGGCGAAGCGGGCACTCAACAGCCTCACCGCCTCGGCAGCCGCCACCTACGGCCCGGAAGGCATCCGCGTCAACGCCATCGCGCCCGGCACCACGCTCACCGAGATGCTGCACGAATGGGACGAGAAGACCCCCGGCATCATCGATCAGCTCAACGCCCGGACCCCGCTGGGCCGCGCCGCCGACCCGGAGGAGATCGCCCAGGCCGCCGCCTGGCTCCTCAGCGACCGCTCCTCCTACGTCACGGGCACGGTCCTCCGGGTCGACGGCGGCATGCAGGCCTGAGCCGGCACGGCGCACTTGCACCCGACGCACGGAGTGCCCACCCGTCAGGCCACGCTCTGACGGGTCCCGGTCTCCGCGGAGAGCCTGACCGCGTCGAGAAGGCGGTGCAGCCGCAGTCCGGCGCCGAAGTCCGGGACGGTGCATGAAACGGTACGCAGGTCGAGGCCCAGCCGGGCCTACAGCCGGGCCACATGGAAGCCCTCCGCGGTGGAATCGATCCCCGAGGCCCACAAGTACCGCTCAGAAAGGGATGGTTGCCCGCACCGGCCACCACCCGGAACACCTGTGCCCAACATGAGAGCTACGGCATCAGCGAGGCACTCGGCGGCGCCTGCGGAGACACCCTCACCCAGCGCATCGAGGACCTGCGGGAAGCGATGCGGCCCCTGGTGGAACGCGTCCAGGCAACCGGCGCCCCTCCGCGTCATCGTCGACGGCCTGCGCCCCGTATATTGCGGCCTGAGCCGGGGTCAGCCCGCGTGACCTGCCAGTACGCAGGTCCTGACGGCAACCCCGGCCAGACCCCACCCGATTCGGGCGATCCCCCGCGTCGCCCGAATCAGGCCGCTCTCCGGATTCCGCCCGAGCCGACGGACTTCCGGTGGCTGTCTGAGTATATTGGCTCTCAGCCAGTCAACGCAGGAGTTACAGGATGTCTCCCCGCAGCGCATCGGTCAATGAAGAATTGCGGCGGCGCTCCCGCGAGCGGCTGTTGCAAGCGACGGTTGATCTGGTAGGGGAGCGCGGGTACGAGGCGACGACGCTCGGGGACATCGCCCAGCGGGCCGGCGCGGCGCGCGGGCTGATCTCGTATTACTTCCCCGGCAAGCGACAGCTGCTGCAGTCCGCGGTGCACCGGCTGATGCACCTCACCCTGCAGGCGGCACTGGAACGCGAACCACGGCCCACCGGGCCGGGCGCCGGACGGGAACTGCTGGCCCGGGCCATCGACGCGATCCTCGGACTGGCGCACGACCGGGCGCTGCTGATGCGTACGCACATGGCGAACATCCTGACGGCCGAGGGATTCATCCAGTGCCCCGAGCAGCAGCGGCTGGCGCAGTTGCTGCGGGAGACGGTCGTGGCGTACGGCTCCACGGACCCGGACACCGACTATCCACTGCTGCGGGCCCTGCTGATGGGCGCGGTGGTGCCGATGCTGCTGCCGGGGGCCCCGATGCCGCGGGCCCGGCTGCGGGCCGAGCTGTTCCAGCGGTACGGGCTGGACTGGGAGTTGGGGGTACCGCCGGGCGAGAGGCCCGGCGCGGTGGCCCGGCCGCGCGACAACCCCCGCCAGTTGGCAGGTAGTTGAGGGGGAAGTTCGGCGGGTTGGCTTGACGGTCGTCGGTGTCGTAGGGGTGTGGCGGCCGTGTCAGCGTTTGTTGTGACGTGGCGTCAAGAGGCCCTCGTCGCGGGCGCCGGCGATCAGCCGCAGTGAGCGCCGGCGGTTGCGTCCGGTGGCGAGCATGACGGCCAGCACCGGGTCGCGTCCCTCGCGCTGGGCCTGCCGGTAGGCATCCGCGGCGAGCTTGCGGCGCTCGGCGACCCGCTTCCGGGCGAGCGGCGCCGAGCGGGTGCGTGCCGCTGACGCATCCCCTTCGGTCGCGTCCCCCTGCGTCGCGTCCCCCTGCGTCGTCACCTCGCCCGTTCCTGGCCCGGTCCGCTCCTGGGTCTCGGCGCGGCCCTCTGCCGCTGCCTCGACCTCGGCCCCTGCCTCCGCCCCTGCCCCTGCCTGGGCGCGCTCGTCGCCTTCCGCGCCCGTCGCCTCCGCCCCGCCGTCCGCGTCTGCTGCCGGGTCGGCCGGCTGCCCGTCGAGCGGCTGCGGCGGTCCGGTGACCCCGGCCGTCGCTCCGATGGCGCGGGCCGGGCCCGTCGTCGACCCCGTAGGCGCCGTCGGTCCCTCGGCCGGCCGTTCCGCCGGCGGATCGGTCAGCGGGGCGTCCGGCGCGCCGGCGGCCCGGCCGGTCGGCGAGGGGGCTGTCACGCCGGCCGTGCCGGCCGTCGGGCCGGTCGCCGAGGTGTCCCCCACGGCAGCCGTCGGGCCGGGTGCCGGGCCGGCCGACGGTTCCTGGAGCGGGCCGGCCGGTGTGCTGTGTGCCGGGCCGGTCGTGGGTGCGCCGGCCGGGCGCACCATCCGCTCCGGTGATCCGGCGGCCGGGCCGGGCTGGCGGGGTGTCGGGCGGTGCTTCCGTGGACGTCCGGTGGCCGCCCGGAAGGCGTCGTCCAGGGGGCCCTCGATCCAGCGGGCCAGGTCGGCGAGGCCGTCCAGGGTGAGCGGTGGATCGGCCCGGACGTCCTCGACGGTGATGTGGTCGTCGGAGACCGTCACGAGGACGTCGATGCGGGCGCCGTCGGCGAAGGTCAGCCGGGCGCTGCACCAGGGGCCCAGCGGGTCGGGCCGGGGTGCGGTCGGGCCGGCCGGCTCGTCCGGTGCGGCGGGCGTGCGGGCGGGCGCGGCCGAGCCGTGCGCCTGCAGCTCCCACGTGGGCCACTCCCGTGGCGCGCCCTGGGCTTCATATCGGTGATTAACGGTATAAAAGTCACTTTCCGACACATTGAAAACCTAGCCTCCAGCCCACCCGGCCCAGTAGCGCGGCACGCTCATCCCACCGGGAGCAACCCCGATAGCGCATCTCCCGTCGCGCGCCCGCCGGTGCGATCCTGGGGTTATCCCGCGGAAGGGGCCACTCGTGCTTCGTGTCGCAGTGATCGGTTCGGGACCCAGCGGCGTCTACACCGCCCAGTCCCTCATCGAGCAGGAGGCCGTGCCGGACATCGAGGTCTACGTCCTGGACCGGCTGCCGTGCCCGTACGGCCTGGTGCGCTACGGGGTCGCCCCCGACCACGAGAAGATCAAATCGCTGCAGAACAACCTGCGTACGGTGCTGGAGCACCCGCGGGTGCACTTCGTGGGGAACGTGGAGGCCGGGGCTCCGGGGCTGGGGGTCGAGGAGCTTCGGGAGATCTTCGACGCGGTGGTGTTCTGCGTGGGCGCGGCCACCGACCGGCATCTGGGCATCCCCGGTGAGGACCTGCCCGGCAGCCACCCGGCCACCGATTTCGTCGCCTGGTACAGCGCGCACCCGGACGCTGCCGCGACCCGCTTCGCCCTCTCGGCGCGGTCGGCCGTCGTGATCGGGGTGGGGAACGTGGCGGTGGACGTGGCGCGGATGCTCTCGCGGGCGGCCGCCGAGCTGGCCGCCACCGACATCCCGCAGGGTCCGCTGGGCGTGCTCGCGGACAGCCGGGTCGAGGACGTGTGGATGGTGGGCCGACGCGGGCCTTCCCAGGCCAAGTTCACGACCAAGGAGTTGCGCGAGCTGGGATCGCTGCCGGGTACCGAGGTGCTGGTGCGGCCGGAGGAGCTGGCGCTGGATCCGGCGTACCGCGACCCGGCCGGGCTGCCGGCGGTGGCCCGGCGGAACGTCGAGGTGCTGCGCGGCTGGGCGGAGCAGCCGGCCGGCGGCGGCGCCCCGGTGGGCCGGCGGCGCCGGATCCATCTGCGGTTCTTCCTGCGGCCGGTGGAGATCCTCGGGGACGCCGGCGGGGTGCGGGCCGTCCGGTTCGAGCGGACCGCGCCCGACGGGTCGGGCGGGGTCACCGGGACCGGCCGATTCGAGGAGATCGAGGGCCAGTTGGTGCTGCGCTCGGTCGGCTACCGGGGGACGCCGCAGCCGGGGCTGCCGTTCGACGAGGCGACCGGGACGGTGCCGCACAGCGCGGGGCGGGTGCTGCGGGACGGGGTACCGCTGCCCGGCGTCTATGTGGCGGGCTGGATCAAGCGGGGCCCTACGGGGGTGATCGGCACGAACCGGCCGTGCGCCAAGGAGACCGCGCGGTCGCTGCTGGCGGACGCGGCCGCATCGGCGGGGCGGGCGACGGCCGGGGACCCGGTGGCCGCGCTGACCCGGGCGGGGCAGCGGCCGGTCCTGTGGCCGGGCTGGCTCGCCATCGAGGCCGCCGAGGCGGCCTGGGGCCAGGGAATGGGACGCGGCACGGTCAAACTGCCGGACTGGGCGGGCTTGTTGGAGGCGGCCCGGGCGGCAACATGACCTGCTGGAAAGGGGCGGGCGGCGCAGAACGGTGCGGCGGGGGCGCGCCGGCGCGGGGTGGGTTCACCGCTCCCCGAGCCGGCGGTCCTGGAGGTCGGCCGCCCGCAGGACGTCGTCGATCAGGCCGGGGAAGAGCTCTTCCAGGTCGGTCGTGCGCAGCCGGTTCATCTTGGCCGTGCCCCGGTAGAACTGCTGGATCACGCCGTGTTCCCGCAGCACCCGGAAGTGGTGCGTACAGGTCGACTTGCTGACCGGGAGCTCGATGTCCGCGCAGTTCAGCTCGCCCTCGGCGGCGGCGAGCGTGCAGACGATCCGCAGGCGCATGGGGTCGGCGAGGGCGTGCAGGACGTCGGCGAGCCGGATCTCCTCGCGGTCCGGGTGCGCGAGCGCGCGCGATCCCGGCACGGCGCCCGGGGAAGTCGTATCGGTCGGCATGACGGCTCCTGTGGGGTCTGCGGGCCCGCTCTGACGGGTTCCGGGGACCTGACGCCCGGTCCGCAGGCTCATTGTACGAGAAGCATCGTAGTTTGACACCTGCCGTAGTACGGCGGTTATCGTACGAGCACGGGGCCGGTCCGGCTCCCGTCCTTCCCGGCACACCAGGTACAGGAGTCCGCCGTGAGCGCACTGTTCGAGCCCCTCACCCTCCGCTCGCTGACCGTCCCGAACCGCCTCTGGATGGCGCCCATGTGCCAGTACTCCGCGGCCCCCGAGGGCCCCGAGGAAGGCACGCCCAACGACTGGCACTTCCAGCACCTGGCCGCGCGGGCGGCCGGCGGCACCGGGCTGATCCTCACGGAGGCGACCGCGGTGCATCCCGACGGCCGGATCAGCCCGTACGACCTCGGGCTGTGGAACGACACCCAGACCGAGGCCTTCCGGCGCATCACCGCCTTCCTCAAGGCCCAGGGCACCATCCCCGGCATCCAGATCGCCCATGCCGGGCGGAAGGCGTCCACCGAGCGCACCTGGGTCAACCGCGGCGGCCCGATCCTGCCCGGCCAGCGGCACGGCTGGGAGCCGGTGGGGCCGAGCCCGCTGCCGTTCGACGAGGGGTTCGCCACGCCGGCGGAACTGTCCGTGGCGCAGATCCGTGAACTGGTCGGGCAGTTCGGGGCGGCCGCGCGACGGGCCTTGGCGGCCGGCTTCGAGGTGGCCGAGATCCACGGGGCGCACGGCTACCTGATCAACCAGTTCCTCTCGCCGTTCACCAACCGGCGCACCGACGCCTACGGCGGTTCGTACGAGAACCGGACGCGGTTCGCGCTGGAGGTCGTGGACGCCGTGCGGGCCGAGTGGCCGGACGAGCTGCCGGTCTTCTTCCGGATCTCGGCAACCGACTGGCTCACCGAGGACGCGAGCGACGACCGCACGGGCTGGACCGCCGACGACACCGTGCGCTTCGCCCGGGACCTGCGGGAGCACGGCATCGACCTGCTGGACACCTCCACCGGCGGCAACGCCCCGGACGCCAGGATCACCGCCGGTCCGGGCTACCAGGTGCCGTTCGCCGAGCGCGTCAAGAAGGAGACCGGCCTGGCGGTGGGCACCGTCGGACTGATCACCGAGGCGCGGCAGGCCGAGAAGATCATCGCGGCCGGCCAGGCGGACGCCGTGCTGCTCGGCCGGGAGCTGCTGCGCTCCCCCAGCTTCGCGCAGCACGCGGCGCGGGAGCTGGGCGCCGAGGTCCGGACGCCGCAGGCGTACCACCGCGCCCTCTGAGCGGGCCCGACGCCTCGCGGGACGGGGTCCGGCGGCCGTCGCGCACCGTCGGGGACGGCCGTGCGGCACGCCGTCGCACGCCGTCCGACCTGCGCGGATGCGCTTCGGGACGCCGTTGTCAGTGGTCGGGTGCAGACTTGCCCCTATCTGAGACAACGGCGTCCCGGAGGTTCGGGCCATGACTGACGTACTACTCGCAGTGGGCACCCGCAAAGGGCTCTTCATCGGCCGGCGACGGCGCGGCACATGGGAGTTGAGCGGTCCGCATTTTCCCTCGCAGGCGGTGTACTCCCTCGGGATCGACACCCGCCGTGCGACCCCCCGGCTGCTGGCCGGGGCCGACAGCGCCCACTGGGGCCCGTCGGTGTTCCATTCCGACGATCTGGGCGAGAGCTGGCAGGAGCCCGCCCGCCCCGCGGTCAAGTACCCGAGCGACACGGGGACTTCGCTGGAGCGGGTGTGGCAGCTGCATCCGGCGGGCCCGGCCGCCCCGGACGTGGTGTACGCGGGCACCGAGCCCGGTGCGCTGTTCCGCTCCGAGGACTGCGGCGAGACCTTCGAGCTGGTCCGGGCGCTGTGGGAGCACCCGAGCCGTGAGCAGTGGGTACCGGGCGGCGGCGGGCTGGCGGTCCACACGGTGATCACCGACCCGCGGGACCCCGACGCGGTCACCGTCGCGGTGTCCACGGCCGGGGTGTTCCGCACCCTGGACGGCGGCGCCAGCTGGGCGCCGTCCAACAAGGGCGTCAAGGCGGTCTTCCTGCCGGACCAGCATCCGGAGTTCGGCCAGTGCGTCCACAAGATCGCCCAGGACCCGGTCCACCGCGACCGGCTCTATCTGCAGAACCACTGGGGCGTCTACCGCAGCGACGACGCGGGCGCGCAGTGGACGGACATCGGCGCCGGCCTGCCCTCCGACTTCGGCTTCGCGGTGGCCGCGCATCCGCACCGCGGCGATGTCGCCTACCTCTTCCCCATCACGGCCGACATCGACCGGGTGCCCGCGGAGCACCGCTGCCGGGTCTACCGCACGTCCGACGCCGGCCGCAGCTGGGAGGCGCTGAGCCACGGCCTCCCCGAGGAGGACCACTACGGCACGGTGCTGCGCGACGCCCTCTCCGTCGATGACGCCGACCCCGCCGGGGTGTATTTCGGCAATCGCAACGGCGAGATCTACGCCAGCGCGGACGACGGCGACAGCTGGCAGCAGCTCGCCTCCCATCTGCCGGACGTGCTGTGCGTCCGGGCGGCGGCGGTGGCCTGACAGGAGGGAAAGCAGGTGACGCCGTCACCCGGACCACCGGACAAGAAGGAGGAACGACACGGATCCGTACGACAGTTGGGTGCTCCAGGTGTGGACCGTGCGCGGCCGGCCGGGCCCGGTCCGTCGATGGCGGGGAATTGAAGGGGAAGGCGCTTCGGCCAGTAGGGTGACCCCGTGGCTGCACGACCTCTTGAAGACATCGTCGAACCAGGCTGGGCCAAAGCGCTGGAGCCCGTCGCCGACCGGATCGCCGCGATGGGCGACTTCCTGCGGGCGGAGATCGCCCAGGGGCGTACCTACCTGCCGGCCGGCAACAACGTGCTGCGTGCCTTCCAGCAGCCGTTCGACGAGGTACGGGTGCTCATCGTCGGACAGGACCCCTACCCCACCCCGGGGCATGCGGTCGGGCTCAGCTTCTCGGTGGCGCCGGACGTCCGTCCGCTGCCCGGGAGCCTGGAGAACATCTTCCGCGAACTGCACTCCGACCTCGGCCTGCCCCGGCCGTCGAACGGCGATCTGACGCCCTGGACGCGGCAGGGCGTCCTGCTGCTGAACAGAGCGCTGACGACCGCGCCGCGCAAGCCCGCCGCGCACCGCGGCAAGGGCTGGGAAGAGGTCACCGAGCAGGCCATCCGCGCGCTGGTGGCCCGCGGCCGTCCGCTGGTGTCGGTCCTGTGGGGGCGCGACGCACGGAATCTGCGGCCGCTGCTGGGCGACCTGCCGGCCGTCGAGTCCGCGCACCCGTCCCCGATGTCCGCGGATCGGGGCTTCTTCGGCTCCCGGCCGTTCAGCCGGGCGAACGACCTGTTGGTCCGGCAGGGCGCGGCGCCCGTCGACTGGAGGCTGCCCTGACCCCGGGCGATAGTGTGCCTGGCATGACGAATGCGAACATCCCTGCGGGTTGGTACGCCGACCCGCAGGGCACCCCCCACCAACTCCGCTGGTGGGACGGGTCCCAGTGGACGGCGCACACCCACCCGGGACAGCAGCCGGCCGCCCCCGACCGGACCGCGCAGCCCGGCCCCCAGCAGCCGCAGCAGCAGTACGCCCCGGCCCAGCAGCCCGCCGGGCAGCAGCCCCAGCCGGCCGCCCAGCAGCCCGCGCAGCAACAGATGGCGCAGCAGCAGATGGCCCCGCAGCAGGCGCCGCAGCAGTCCGTGCCGGGTCAGGCGCCGTACCCCGGCCAGCCGCAGGGCGGCGCCCCGTACGGGCAGCCCGGCCACGGCCCGCAGGGCCAGGGGCAGCCGATGCAGCAGCCGTACGGCCAGCAGCCGATGCCCGGACAGCAGCCCGGCCCGTACGCCGGGGCCGGCGTGGCGCAGCAGGTGCAGCAGCAGGCGGGGGTGGCACCGGCGGGCCAGGGCGGTGGGACGCTGTTCACCGAGCCGGTGCTGGTGGTCAACCAGAAGGCCAAGCTCATCGAGGTCACCAACGAGTACGGCGTCTTCGACCAGCACGGCAACACCTTGGGCGCGGTCGTCCAGGTCGGCCAGAGCACGGCCAAGAAGGTGCTGCGGGTGGTCTCCAGCCTCGACCAGTACATGACCCACAAGCTGGAGATCCGGGACGCCTACGGCCAGCCGCAGTTGGTGCTGACCCGGCCCGCCAAGCTCATCAAGTCCCGGGTCATCGTGGAGCGTCCGGACGGCTCGCCGGTCGGCGAGATCGTCCAGCAGAACGCCATCGGGAAGATCAACTTCGGGATGATGGTGAACGGCCAGCAGATCGGCGCCATCAAGGCCGAGAACTGGCGGGCCTGGAACTTCGCCATCGTGGACCACGCCGACACCGAGATCGCCCGGATCACCAAGACCTGGGAGGGCCTTGCCAAGACGATGTTCACGACCGCCGACAACTACGTCCTGCAGATCCACCAGCAGCTGCCCGATCCGCTGCTGAGCCTCGTCGTCGCCACGGCCCTCACCGTCGACACCGCCCTCAAGCAGGACGCCCGGGGCCTTGGCTGACGCCTCCGGCGGCCATGTGCTCGGCGTCGACTCGGGCGGGTCGGGTCTGCGGGTCGCGGTGGCCCGCACCGACGACACCGCGGCGCGGCCACTGGCCGTCCGTACCTCCCGCGAGCCGGTGCGCACCGGCCCCGCCGGGATCGACGCGGACCATCTGCTGTCCCAACTCCTGCCGCTGGCCGGGGAGTTGGCGCAGAAGGTCGGGGCGCGGGACTTCCCGGCCGTGTGTGTCGGCGCCGCCGGTATGGCCTCCCTGGGAGACGAGCTGCGCGCCCGGCTGCCCGGCGCGCTGGCCACCGCGTACGGGGTGCGCGGGCTCGCCCTCGCGGCCGACGCCGTGACCGCGTACGCCGGGGCCCTCGGGCAGCGGCCCGGCGCGGTGGTCGCCGCGGGCACCGGCATGATCGCGCTCGGCACCGACCTGACCGAGGAGGCGGGCTGGCGCCGCGCGGACGGCTGGGGCCATCTGCTGGGCGACTGCGGCAGCGGCGCCTGGATCGGCCGGGCCGGGCTGGAGGCCGCACTGCGCGCGTACGACGGCCGGCCCGGGGGTTCGGCCGCCCTCCTGGCGCGTGCGGAGGCGGTGTTCGGCCCGGTCGCCGGGCTGCCCGGGGTGCTCTACCCGCGCCCCGACCGGCCCGCCGTCCTGGCCTCGTTCGCGCCCGAGGTCGGCCGGTCGGCCGCGGCGGACGACGCGGTGGCGCGGGGCATCCTGGACGCCGCCGCCGGCCATCTCGCCGATGCCGCGGCCGCCGTCTGCCCGCCCGGCGCCGGCCGCGCGGTGGCCTGCACCGGCGGACTGTTCGGCCTCGGCGAACCGCTGCTGGCCCCGCTGCGCACCGCGCTCGCCGAACGGCTGCCCCACACCCCGCTGACTCCCGCCGCCGGGACACCGCTCGACGGGGCGCTGACCCTCGCCGCGGCGCTCGCCCGCGACCGACTGAAACTCCCCGCCGATGGGAAGTTGTTGCAGATCACACGGCCTGCGCCGGGGCAGCGCGACCGACGCGCGGGATAAATCGGGACGGATACCTCGGCACCGAACCCTCCCTCCGCGGACGGGGGGTCCGAGGCGTTAGCATGCGGCGCCATGAGTTCCCCCACTGGGCCCGCACCTGGCTCGCCCAATTTCGACGCCGCACCCCCGAGCCCGGGAGGCGCACCCGGCCTGCCCGTACGCATGCCGCGCGCGCGGCAGTCCGGCCGCCACCGCAGGCCGGAGCCGCTCGCCGCACCCGAGGGCGCACCCGCCCTGGTGCTGGCCGTACCCGGCACCCCCTCCTCCGCCGCGCGCAGCCTGGCGGAGGAGGTCTCCAGCATCGCCCGCTCCGAACTTCCCGGTCTGGACGCCCGGATCGGCTACGTCGACGGCGGCGACGACGAGTTCCCGTCGCTCGAAGCGGTGCTGGCGCAGGCCGCCGCCGAGCGCCGGGCCCGGGAGAGCGCCGACGGACAGGAAGACCCCGGTCCGGTCGCGGTGGTCGTCCCGCTGCTGGCCGGCCCGGACAGCGCGCTGCTGCGCCGGATACGCCAGGCCATGATGAACAGCGGCTCGGGCGCCGAGCTGACCGACGTCCTCGGCCCGCACCCGCTGCTCGCCGAGGCGCTGCACGTCCGGCTCTCCGAGGCCGGTCTGGCGCGCGCCGACCGGGCCAGGCTGTTCACGGTCGCGACGGCCGCGGACGGCATCATCCTCGCCACCGTCGGCGGCGAGGAGGCCGTGCAGGCCGCCGGGATCACCGGCATGCTGCTGTCCGCCCGGCTCGCTGTGCCGGTGCTGGCCGCCGCGCTGGACGAGGAGGGCGCCATCTCCCGTACGGCCGAGCAACTGCGCGAGTCCGGTTCGCAGCAGCTGGCGCTGGCTCCGTACCTGATCGGCCCGGAGATCGCCGACGGCCTTGTGGGGGCGGCCGCGGCGGAGGCGGGCTGCGCGGCGGCCGAGTCCCTGGGCGCGTACGGCGCGGTGGGCCGGCTGGTGCTCTCCAACTACGCCGCATCGGTGGGCATCACCCTCCCGACGCAGACCCCGGGGGTCCCGGTCCGCTAGAGAGCGCACGTCCGAAACGCAACCACCGGTATCCGTACCGACGAAGGGCCGTTCCCGCACCGAGCGTGCGGGGGCGGCCCTTCGCCCTTTCCGGGTGGACGGCACGCTTCCCGGCGGACAGCACGCTTCCTGGGCGGAAGGAGGCGGTCCGGTTCGTGTCGTGAGCGGCGCAGACGGCCGTCAGACGGCTCGGGAGCGCGGCGGGGGCGGCAGGGTGCCCCGGAGAGCCGTACGCTCGCGAGAGGACCGCACACGGCCCCTCCCCGGGCGCTCATCCGAACGCGAAGGAAGCCCATGTCGAACATCGACATCGTCCGAGCCGGTTTCGCCGCCTACCTCGCTCAGGACCGCCACGCCATCGACCGGCTGCTCGCCGACGACTTCGTCTTCACCAGCCCCCAGGACGACCACATCGACCGGGCCACCTTCCTGGAGGTGTGCTTCCCGACGGCGGACCGGCTGCGCCACCAGGAGATCCTGGACATGGTCGAGATCGACGACGAACAGGTCTACGTCCGCTACGAGTACGAGCTGACGACCGGTGAGCGCCACCGCAACGTCGAGGTGCAGACGGTGCGGAACTGCCGGATCTCTGAGGCCCAGGTCTACTTCGGCGGCCGCTTCCCGCGGGAGTGAGCGCCCGGACCACCCGTCAGACGAACACGACGCAGGAGGCCGCCGGCGCCTCGATCGCGCCGCCCCGCTCCGGAACCCCGCTCTCCGGGTCGACGGTGAACCAGGTGACGTCGCCGGAGCGCTCGTTGGCCACGTAGAGGTGCCGGCCGTCGGGGTGCAGGGCCAGGGCGCGCGGCCAGTGGCCGCCGCAGGGCACGGTGGTGACCAGGGTCGCCGCGCCGCCCGACGGGTCGAGGGCGAGCACGGAGAGGCTGTCGTGGCCCCGGTTGGCGGCCCAGGCGAACCGTCCGTCCGGAGAGACGACCAGTCCGGAGGGGTACGTTCCGGCCGCCGCCACCCCGTCCGGCAGCAGCCGGCACTCCCCCAGCGGCGTCAGGGCCCCGCGCGCCCCGTCCCACCGGCAGACCGTCACCGCGGGGTCGAGTTCGTGGATGACGTAGACGTGGTGGCCGTGGGGGTGGAAGGCCAGGTGGCGCGGGCCGCTGCCGGGCCGGAGCGGCACCTCGTCGTGCACGGCCGGCGCCCCGCCGGCCGGGTCGGCGAACGCGCAGATCCGCACGGAGTCGGTGCCCAGATCGACGCTGAGCAGCCACCGCCCGTCCGGCGCGGAGGCGACGGCATGGGCGTGCGGCGCCTCCTGGCGGTCGGCCTGCGGTCCGCTGCCCTCATGGGCGAGCACTCCGGTATTTGCGCCGAGCGAACCGTCCTCTCCCACCGGGAGCGTACTCACGCTGCCGGAGCTGTAGTTGGCGGTGACCAGACGGCCCTCCACCAGGGTGAGATGGGTCGGATCGGCGCCGCCGACGGGGACGGCGGGGCCGATCAGTTCGGGCCCGCCGGGCGTGAGGAGGAAGGCGGCCGCGGCCCCGTCGGCGGTCTCGCTGACCGCGTACAGCCGCCGGCCACCGGGGTCCGGCACCAGGTAGGAGGGGTTCGGGACGGCGTCGGTGGAATGCAGCACGGTGAGCGCCCCCGTCTCCGGGTCGACCGCCGCGGTGGTGATCCCGCGTCCGCCGTTCGCGGTGAACGACCCGATGTACGCCCGCCGCCCCGGCAGCGCCCCCTCCGCCTCGGCACCCACTTCGTTCGCCGCCCCGCCCATCACCGCTCCGCCCTTCGCCCACCGGCCCGTTCGCACCGGGACGCTTCCCGCACCCGGCGTACGTATCCCTTACCGCGGGACACGGCGGACACGCCAGTACGGACGCCACCGGTGTCGGAGCCGCTGGTACGGACGACCGGTACGGGCGCCGGCTGTACGCACAACCGGTACGAACACCGCCGGTACGGACGTCGCCGGTACGGGACGGTCAGGCGCCGGCGAGCGGGGAGGGCCGGGTGCTGCGCAACGGAGCGGCCAGGTCGGACAGGGCGCGTTCCAGGCCGTGGAGGTGGGCGAGTGCGGGCTCGGGTGCCGCGGACTCGTGGGCCGTCCCGGTCTCGGTGGCGGCGCGGGCCCGGCCCGGTGTGGTGAGGGCCTCCACGGCGGCCTCCACCCGCCAGCACGCGGCGGCCAGCCGGTCGTCGTGCGAGGCCTCCGGGTCCGCGGCGATCGAGGCGAGCCCACGGACCTCCCGGGCGCAGTCGTCGAGCAGCGCCAGCACCCGGCGCGCCTTCTCCTTGCGGCCGCGCAGCGGGCTCAGCGGGTGTACGAGCGGGGCGAGGGAGAGCCGGACCCGGCCGAGCAGCAGTTCCAGTTCGGCGATCCGCGGGGTGGGATCGGCGGTCTCCGAACCGGCGAGCCGGGCGGCGGCCTCGGTGGCGCAGGCGTGCACACAGCGCAGGGCGCGCTCGATCCAGGCGTCCGTGGTGGCGTGCGTGGTCACCGGCAGGACGAGCAGGACGGCCAGTACCGCGCCGAGCGCGCCGACGCCGGTCTCGGTGAGGCGGAGGGCCAGCAGGTCCGGGTTCAGGACGCCGAGGATTCCGTAGAGCAGGCCGGCCATCACCGTCACCGCGAACATCATCCAGGTGTACGAGACCGGGGCGGTGTAGAAGATCCCGAAGACGCAGAGGGCGATCAGGGCCGCCGAGGGGACGGCGGCGCCGTGCAGCGGGATGGCCACGACCGTTCCGGCGGCGATGCCGAGGACGGTGCCGAGGACCCGGCGGAAGCCGCGGACCAGGGTCTCGCCCCGGGAGGCGGTGTTCACGAAGATCCACCACGTGGCGCCGACGGCCCAGTACCAGCGCTGGTCGGAGAGCAGTTGGCCCGCCAGGAGGGCGAAACCGCCGCCGAGCGTCGCCTGGATCGCCTGGCGGGTGGTCGTACGGGCCAGTCCCGTCCCGGACGGCGGTGCGGGCGCGGCGGCCGGCGGCAGCTTCCGCTCGTAGCACCAGAGCCCGAACCGGACGGCCGAGGACGTCGCGATCGACAGGGCGACGGCGCCGTAGAGCTCGACGAGCTGGCCGGGCACCGTGTGCAGGAACTGCGTCGCGAAGAACATCATGAACGCGAACACCCCGAGGGCGTGGCCGCGCGGGCCCCAGCGGCGGGCGTAGACGCCCAGGCCCATGATCGCGAGGAAGGCCGCGTCCCGGGCCGGCGGGAGGTCGTGCAGCCCCGCGGCGACCGCGAGCACGGGGAAGCCGACGGCGGGCAGCAGGAGGGTGGTGACGGCCTGGCCGCGGACCGTGGCGTCGGTGACGGTGAAGAGGGCCAGCAGGGCGGCGAGCCCGCCGGTGACGGCGGCGACCAGGGAATGCCCGGCCAGGCCGCAGACGGCGACCGCCAGGCCGATGCCGAGGACGGCCCGGACGGCGCTGCGCAGCCGCAGCCACCCCGGGTCCGGAGCCACGAACACCCTCTTCAGCACTGCTTCCCCACCCTTCGACGGTCCGGCATGACAAAGGCGCCGCGGAATCCGCAGCGCCATCGACCGCACCATCAGAACATCTCTCCGGCGAATGGCTCAACAGACGCCGAAATCGCTGTGCCATTGGCCCAGACGGTGGCGGTCATTCCGGTTCGGAGGAGGTCCAATGGCCGGGCCGTGCGGGGCAGCGCACGGGGTGTCCGCGCTGGCCGGTGCCCTGCCGGGGCGGGGCGGCGGCCCGGCTGCCGGTTCGCCCCGGCGGCCCGGATGCTGGGCCATTGGTACATTCACCGGCAGAGTCCGCCGACCGTGAGGAGGCCGTGCACCGTGCCCGTGGACGCCTTGGACGCCAAGATCCTCCGGTTGCTGCTGGAGCAGCCGCGCACCAGCGTGCGGGAGTACGCCCGGCTGCTCGGCGTGGCCCGCGGCACCGTGCAGGCGCGGCTCGACCGGCTGGAGCGGGACGGGGTGATCACGGCGTACGGGCCGCGGCTGTCGCCCGCCGCGCTCGGCCATCCGCTGCTCGCCTTCGTGCACATCGAGGTCACCCAGGGCCATCTGGAGGAGGTGGCCGACGCCCTCGCGGAGGTGCCGCAGATCATCGAGGCGTTCTCGACGACCGGCGGCGGCGATCTGCTGACCCGGGTGGTGGCGCGGGACGCGGCGCATCTGGAGGACGTGATCCAGCGGCTGATCAGCCTGCCGGGGGTGGTCCGTACGCGGACCGAGATGGCGCTGCGCGAGCGGGTGCCGCACCGGATGCTGCCGTTGGTCGAGGACGTGGGCGGGACCGCGCGGCGGCGGTGAACCGGGACGGCGATGACCCGGTTCGGCGGTCAGCCGGTTCGCCGGTCAGCCGTTTCGGCAGTGAACCGGTTCGGCAGTGAGCCCGGTCGGCGGTTCGGCGGTCGGCGTTCCGGGCGGGGCGTCTTGGCATGCTGGTGGGCATGAGCTCCTCCCCCGCCTCCCCGGTCACGCCCACCCCGGTGATCTTCGATCTCGACGGCACGCTGGTGGACAGTGAGCCGAACTACTACGAGGCGGGTCGGCGGCTGCTGGCCGGCTACGACGTGCCGGACTACAGCTGGGAGCAGCACGCCCGCTTCATCGGCATCGGGACGCGGGAGACGCTGGAGATCCTCGGCGCGGAGTTCGGGATCGACGCGCCCGTGGACGAGCTCCTCGCGGGCCAGAACCGGCTCTATCTGGAGCTGGCGCGGGCACACACCGAGGTCTTTCCGGAGATGCTCCGCCTGGTCCGGCGGCTGTCCGCGGCCGGGCATCCGATGGCGGTGGCGTCCGGCTCCTCGCGGGCCGCGATCGAGGTGGTGCTGGCGGGGACGGGGCTCGACGGGCTGCTGCCGACCGTCGTGTCGGCGGAGGAGGTGGCGCGCGGCAAGCCGGAACCCGATGTGTTCCTGGAGGCGGCGCGCCGGCTGGGGGTCGCGCCCGCGGACTGTGTGGTGCTGGAGGACGCGGCGCCCGGTGCGCTCGCGGCCGCCCGGGCCGGGATGCGGTGCATCGCGGTCCCGTACGTGCCCGGCACGGCCGACGACCCGGGCTTCGCGGGCGCCGGGCTGCTGTTCCGGGGCGGCCGGCGGGACTTCACCGCCCGGGCCGCGTACGAGTGGCTGGGGCGGGCGGCGGGGCAGCCGGTGGGAGAGGCCGCGCGGCCGTCCTGACGGTCCGCCGGACGGCCACGCTCCGGGCCGAGGCGCGGAGCATGGCCGTCCCGCTCAACCGGCCTGCGACGGGGTCACTCCAGGCCGAGCGACTCGCAGGCGGAGGCCAGGTCGTCGGCGCAGAGCAGATCGACACGGACCACTCCGTCGCGGACGACGGTGTCCTTCAGATTCTTCCGGTCGACGAGCTGCGCCTTGAACAGTCGGGCCGGGATGCCCGCCTTGCTGCTGCTGGTCACGACGGTGGAGGTCAGCGAGCTGATCTTCTTGCCACGGAGCAGCCGGAAGGCGATTTCTGCGGCCGTTTCGGCTTCCGGCCGGACTTCCTTGTAAATGGTGAAGGACTGGGTGCCGGCGAGCACGCGCTGGAGGGCGGGGAGTTCGGCGTCCTGGCCGCCGACCGGAATGTTCTTGAGGCCCGCCGACTTGAGTGCCTCGGCGATACCGCCGGCCATACCGTCGTTGGCGGAGTAGACCGCGTCGAATCCCTGCGCACCGCGCGCCTTGATGACGTCGGACATCTTCTTCTTGGCGGTCACCGCGGACCAGTCCGGGATGTCCTTCTCATAAACGATCTTGTGGATCTTGTCGTCGAGGACGTCATGCGCGCCCTTCTTGTAGGCCGGCGCATTCGGGTCGGTCGGCGAACCGTTCATCATGACGATGTCGGAGTTGGCCGCCTGCGATCCGAGAGCGTCGAGAATGCCCTGCCCCTGGAGCCGGCCGATCTTCTCGTTGTCGTAGGACACGTACGCCGCGACGTCACCCTCGGCGAGCCGGTCGTAGGCGATGACCTTGACGCCCTTCTTGGCGGCCGCGTCCACCCAGCTCTTGGCCGCCTGGGAGTCGACCGGGTCAAGGATGATGACCTTGACACCCTTCTTCACCAGGGCGTCGAACTGCCTTTTCTGGGTGCTGACTTGCTGCTCGGCGTTGCTGTAATCCACTTTGCATTCGAGGCAGAGGGAGGCCACCCGCGACGTAATGATGCGGCGGTCGAACTTCTCGTACCGGTCCGCCTTGTTCTCCGGGAGGAGCAGACCGATGGAGTCCTTGCCGGCACCCGCGTCCTGGTGATCTTGGCCGCAGGCCGCCAATGGCGCCGCAAGAGAAAGCGCCATTGCGCCGGTGAGCGCACGCCGCATTATTGCATTCATTTTTTCGGTACCTCCCACTGGGGCCGCCTGACCCGGCCCAGAACGGCTGAAGTGAACGCCACCACCTGCCCGATCGTCAAGAATCGAAGCAATAACGATGCGAAAGCGGAGTGCGCATTGAGGCTCCGAAGGAAGCAGGAGTCCGGATACGCGGAGTGAACACTCCACCCCTATCGGACCGCCAGAACTTCAACCGACCTGCGTCGGGCCGGAGTTACCTGATCACCCTGAGCGAGCATCAACTTCGCTGTTGTGTACATCGAGGCGGCGACTCATCCCCTTTTTCCCGCGGACCGCACATGGCGAGCTATCGGCGCAAAAGGTCCGTTTAGCGAGAGACACGCTTTCCTGGCAGCTTTCGCTCCTTGCTTCCCCTATTTCTGGGTGGTCGACTTTCACGCCGAAAGCGGCGGCCCACCCGATAGGCGGTCAGTGGCCGATGGTGCGTGCGATGTCCAGGGTGAGCCGCTGCCACGGGTCGCGGGGGTCGCGTCCGGTGAGGTCCCCGATGCGGCGCAGGCGGTAGCGCAACGACTGCGGGTGGAGGCCCAGCGTGCGGGCGGCGGCATTCGCGGAGCCGGTGTCGAGGTAGGCGGTGAGCGCGTCCAGGAGGTGCCGCCGCCCGGGGTGCAGAAGCGGATCGAGCACCAACCGGGCGATCTGGTCGGGCGTGGTGGCGGGGCGGCCGGCGAGGAGCGCGAGGACCTGGGCGTCCCCGTCGGTGAGGAGGCGGGCGGGGTGGTGGGCGTGCGCGGGGGCGGTGTCCAGGGCGTCGGCGGCGAGGCGGTGGGCCACCGCGATCCGCTCCAGGCTCTCCCCGGATATCGCGCAGCCGCGCAGCGCCCGCGCAAGCAGCGCCGCGGGCACGGCCGCTTCGGCGCCGGCCGGGAGCAGCAGGACGAGGCGGGATCCCCGGACCGTCGCCAGCGCGGTGACGTCGGACGGCCCCGCACCCGCATGACCGGTCAGGGCCGCGAGCAGCTCGTCCGCCGGCTCCCCCGGAACGGCCGGCCCGGTGTCCACACCGGCCGGCGACAACGGCGCGGAGGCCCGGCCCGGCCGGCCCTGTTGGCCCGGTTGGAGCGGTTCGGCCGCCTCGGCCGGTTCCGCCGGTTCCGCCGGTTCCGCCGGTTCGGCCCGTTCGGCCCGTTCGGCCACCAGCAGGCAGTACGGCTCCGGGAGTTGGACGCCCAAGCGGGTGGCGCGACCGGTCAGGGCGCCGATGGAGGCGTGCCGCCCGGCGATCAAATCGTCGAGGAGCAGCCGCAGCGCCCGGTCGCGGTCCCCCGCGAGGTCCTCGTTCGCGGCCGCATAGGTCCCCGCCATCTCTTCGGCCAGGGTGTCCAGCGCGGTCAGCAGCATCCGGGTGAGGGCGAAGGCGTCCTCGGCGGTGGGCCGGGGCGTGCAGAGGGCGATCTCGTCCGCGATGACGGTCGCCGCGACCCGGTAGGCCCGCAGGACGGCCTGTACGGGGCGGCCGTCGGCGGCCCGGGCCGCCGCGATACCGCGGAACCGGCGCAGATCGGCCGGCTCCATCGCGCCGTCCGTTGCCCACAGGTGCAGCAGCCGGTCCAGCGCCCAGCCGGCGATCGCCCGCACCTCCGACAGCCGGCGGCCGTCGAGCGCCGCGTACGCCGGGACCTGCGCGTGCACCGCGTCCACGATGGCGTCGACGACACGGGGAGTGGCGGTCAGCTCCAGCCGGATCCGCTCGCGGTCGTTCATCACAGGGTGATAGTCGCAGCGGAAGAATGTGCGCACCACCGTGGACGGATCTTGTCACTGTCGCCAGGATCGCGGGGACGGCCCGACGGACCGGCGGTCGCGACCCACGCGCGGTCGCCCCCGATCCGCGGGCCCCAGGGAGACGCGAGAAGCGCACGAGAGGCGGGACGGCCGGATGGCGAAGCACTGGGCGGACTTCCAGTACGAGATCTACCTCAACGGCATGACGGGCGCGGTACCCGGGCTGCCGACCGATCTGACCCGGCTGGAGGAGCTCGCCGAACACCGCCTGGGCCCCGGCCCGGTCGGCTACGTGGCGGGCAGTGCGGGCAGCGGCAGCACCGCGGCCGCCAACCGGGCCGCCCTCGACCGCCGGCGGATCGTCCCGCGGATGCTCCGCGACGTGCACGAACGCGACCTGACCGTGGAGGTGTTGGGCCGCCGGCTGCCGGCGCCGATGGCGCTCGCCCCGGTCGGGGTGCTGTCGATCCTGCATCCGGACGCCGAGTCCGCCGCCGCCCGGGCCGCCGCGGCGCACGGCGTCCCGTACATCCTCTCCTCCGCCTCCAGCACCCCCATGGAGCAGGTCGCCGAGGCGATGGGCGACGGGGAACGGTGGTTCCAGCTGTACTGGGCGAAGGACCGCGAGGTCACCCGGAGCTTTCTGCAACGGGCGAAAGCGGCGGGTTTCACCGCGCTGTTCGTCACCCTCGACACCCCGCTCCTCGCCTGGCGGCCGCGCGACCTCGACCAGGCGTACCTGCCGTTCCTGCACGGGGTGGGCACCGCCAACTACTTCTCCGACCCCGCGTTCCGGGCCGGGCTCGCCAAGCCGGTCCACGAGGACCCGAACGCGGCCGTGATGCATTTCGTCGGGATGTTCGCCGACCCCGCCAAGACCTGGCCCGACCTGGCGTTCCTGCGGGAGAACTGGGACGGCCCGATCGTGCTCAAGGGAATCCTGCACCCGGACGACGCGCTGCGGGCGGCCGACGCCGGCGTGGACGGCGTGGTCGTCTCGAACCACGGCGGCCGTCAGGTGGCGGGCTCGGTCGCCGCCGCGGACGCGTTGCCCCGCGTCGTCGAGGCGGCCGGCGACCGGCTCACCGTGCTCTTCGACAGCGGTGTCCGCACCGGCGACGACATCGTCAAGGCGCTGGCGCTCGGCGCGGAATCGGTGCTGGTCGGACGCCCGTACGCCTACGGTCTCGGCCTCGACGGCCAGGCCGGCGTCGAGCACGTGATCCGCTGTCTGCTCGCCGAGTTCGACCTCACCCTCGCCCTGTCCGGGCACGCCCGCCCCGGCACGCTGACCGCCGACGACCTCACCACGGCGTCCGCGTAGCCGCCGCGTCCACGCAACCGTCGCGCCCACGCAACCGTCGCGTCCGGTGCGCCCCGCGCCGACTCCCCCACCCCACCTTCCGCATGACCACGCATGACCACCACATGACCACCGCATGACCACCGCGGCGCACACCGCGCCCGACACCGAGAGGCCCACCATGAAGAACGTCCTCGCCGTCGTCTCCCCGCACGTGGGCGGCCGCGCCGCCGGCGCCGCGCTGGCCGGCGTCTTTCCCGGCCAGGCCCGGGTCACCGTCGTCGAGAGCACCGACGAGGACCCCGCGGCGCTGGCCGCGGCGCACGTCATCATCACCGGCCTCGGCCCCGTGACCGCCGAACACCTCGCCGCCGCACCGGAGTTGGAGCTGGTCCAGTGCGCCAGCCACGGCTTCGACTACGTCGATCTGGCCGCCGCCCGCGAGCAGCGCGTCCCGGTCTGCAACATCGGCTCCAGCGGCGCCGAGAAGCAGAACGTGGCCGAGCAGACCTTCGCCCTGATGCTCGCGCTCGCCAAGCGGCTGGTCCCCGCCCACACGGCGCTGACCGAGGCGGACTGGGCACTGCCGCGTCTGCAGCAGTCGATCACCGAGCTGTCCGGGAAGACCCTCGGCATCATCGGCCTGGGCCACATCGGCGTGGAGGTGGCGCGGCGCGCCGTCGCGTTCGACATGAGCATCGTCTACGCCGGGCCGCGTCCGGTCGACCCGGAAACCGCCGCCCGGCTCGGCGGGGCCCGCCATGTGGACCTGGACGAGCTGCTCCGCACGTCGGACTACGTGAGCCTGCACGCCCCGCTCACCGAGGCGACCCGGCACCTCCTGGACGCCGAGCGGCTGGCCCTGCTCAAGCCGACCGCCTTCGTCATCAACACCGCACGCGGCGCCCTGATCGACCAGGAAGCCCTCGCGGACGCGCTGGCCGCCGGGACCCTGGCCGGCGCCGGCATCGACGTCTTCGACCCGGAACCGCCCACCGCGGCCCTCCGGCTCCTCAAGGCCCCGAACGTCGTCCTCTCCCCCCACGTCGCGGGCGTCACCCGCGAAACACTGGTCCGCATCGCCCTGGCGGCCGTCCACAACGTCCTCACCCACCTGGAGGGCAACGCCCTGCGCGACATAGTCGGCTAGTCGCTGCGCTTTGCGGTGCCGCCCACGTACCCGTCTGCTGCGCCGCGGGGCGCCGCGCTTTACGGCGCCGCCCACGTACCCGTCTGTCCCGTCGCGGGTCGTCTCGCCGTTGCGCTTTGCGGCGCCCCCGCACGTACCCGTCTGCTGCGCCGCGGGGCTCGCTCACCGTTGCGCTTTGCGGCGCCGCGTACGTGGCTGTCTGCCGCGGCGCGGGTGGTCTCGCCGTTGCGCCTGCGGCGGGCTGGGTGGGTGTCGGGTGCGGTGACGGGCCTCCGGGGCCGGTGTTTGGGACTGCTGTCGCTTTACGTCCCAAACACCGGCCCCTCCGGCCCGTCCCCTCCCGTTGGGGATGGGAAGAAGGTGGGTGGGGGTGGGCGTTGGGGATACAAGGGGCTCTTGGGACCCGTAGGGGTGGGTCGAACAGATCCCGTAAGGGTCACGAAGGCCCCCTGCGGGGCCACAACCGGACACGCGGGCGGAGCTATTCCCGCTGACCGGCGACGTCAGGTGTACGCGATACGACGCGCGCCCCCACTTGCCCGCACACTCCCCCAACGGGAGGGGACGGGCCGGAGGGGCCTTGTTCGTGGACGTAAAGCGACAGCAGTCCACGAACAAGGCCCCGGAGGTCCGTCACCGCACCCACCACAAACCCAGCCCGCCGCAGGCGCAACGGCGAACAAGCCCGACGGCGGGACGGACTGGTACGTGCGAGGCGCCGCAAAGCACACAACGGGAGCAGCCCCGCGGCGGGACGGACTGGTACGTGCGGGGCGCCGCCAAGCGGCAACGGCGAGCGAGACCCGCGGCGGGACAGGCGGGTACGTGGGCGGAAAGCCAAGCGCAGCGCATGGCTCGATCGGGGTGGTTCGGGCGCGGTTCGGTGGTGGGTACATCTATTTGGGCGTACGGTGATCGTGTCGGCCGTCAGCGGAGAGTGCCGGCCGGCCGCCCACGAAGGAGGAGCCGCCACGATGTGCGGAATCACCGGATGGATCGCCTACGACAACGACCTCACCACCCAGCGCCCCACCGTCGAAGCGATGACAGAGACCATGGCCTGCCGCGGCCCGGACGCCGCCGGGATCTGGCTCGGCGCTCACGCCGCCCTGGGCCACCGCCGGCTCGCCGTCATCGACATCGACGGCGGTAAGCAGCCCATGCCCGTCGACCACGACGGCCGTACCGTGCTCGTCACGACGTACAGCGGCGAGGTCTACAACTACCGCGAACTGCGTGCCGAACTGGAGCGGGCGGGTCACTCCTTCCGCACCAGCAGCGACACCGAAGTGGTGCTGCACGCCTACCTCGAATGGGGCGAGGCGTTCGCCGACCGCCTCAACGGCATGTACGCGTTCGCGCTCTGGGACCCGCGCACCGAGGAACTGCTGCTGGTCCGCGACCGGATGGGCATCAAGCCGCTCTACTACCACCCCACCCCCGACGGCGTGCTGTTCGGCTCCGAGCCCAAGGCGATCCTGGCCCACCCCGACGTCCGGCCCGTCGTCGACGCCGAGGGCCTCGCCGAGCTGATCACCTTCACCAAGACGCCCGGCCACGCCGTCTACAAGGGCATGCACGAGGTCCGCCCCGGCCACCTCGTCCGGGTCCGCCGGGGCGGCCTGACCGTCCGCCGCTACTGGGCCCTCGAAGCCCGCGAGCACACCGACGACCGGGCCACCACCGTCGCGCACATCCGCGCCCTGCTCGACGACATCGTCACCCGTCAGCTGATCGCCGACGTACCGTTGTGCACCCTGCTCTCCGGCGGACTGGACTCCTCCGCCATCACCGCGCTCTCCGCAAAAGCGCTGGCGGAAGCCGGCCGCGGCCCGGTGCGCTCGTTCGCCGTCGACTTCACCGGCTACACCGAGAACTTCCGGCCCGACGATCTGCGCGGCACCCCCGACGGGCCGTACGCGCACGCCCTCGCCGCGCACGTCGGGTCCGACCACCACGACATCGTCCTGGACACCGCCGCCCTGATGGACCCCGGCCACCGCGCCGCGGTGCTCGCCGCCCGCGACCTGCCCAACGGCTTCGGCGACGGCGACACCTCGCTCTACCTGCTGTTCAAGGCCGTCCGCGAACAGTCCACGGTCGCCCTGTCCGGCGAGTCCGCGGACGAGGTCTTCGGCGGCTACCGCTGGTTCCACGACCCCGCGGCCGTGCACGCCGACACCTTCCCCTGGATCGCCGCGGGCCTCTCCGGCCGTTTCGCCGGCGGCACCGCGGTCCGCGAGGCGCTGCTCGACGCCGGACTGCTCGCCAAGCTCGACCTGCCCGGCTACGAGAACCGCCGCTACCGCGAGGCGCTCGCCGAAGTGCCGTACCTCGACGGCGACACCGGCCACCAGCGCCGGATGCGCGAGATCAGCTACCTCCACCTCACCCGCTTCGTGCAGATCCTCCTCGACCGCAAGGACCGCGCCAGTATGGCCGTCGGCCTGGAGGTCCGGGTTCCGTTCTGCGACCACCGTCTCGTCGACTACGTGTTCAACACCCCCTGGTCGCTGAAGACCTTCGACGGCCGGGAGAAGTCGCTGCTGCGCGCCGCCACCCGCGACGTCCTGCCCGACGTGGTCGCCGACCGCGTCAAGAGCCCGTACCCCAGCACCCAGGACCCCCGCTACGGCGAGGCGCTGCGCGCCGAACTGAGAGCGCTGGCCGCCGACCACGACGCCCCCGTCCGGCCGTTCCTGGACCCCGGCACGCTCGCCGAGGTCACCGCCGACGGCGCGACCCAGGACATCCGCCCCGGCGCCGAACTGGCCCTCGGCATGAACGCCTGGCTGCGGACCACGGGCACCACCCTGGAGGTCTAGCGAGCCCCGGGGAGCCCGCCCCTACGGGCTTCCCGTCCGCACCGCCCCTGCCGTGCTCCCGGCAGGCCGGGCGCTCCTGGCGCACAATGGGTGCCACAAACACATCACGGCACCACCAGGAGCGCCCCCGTGTCCCCCCAGACCGTGAGCATCACCATCGACCAGGCCTCGGCCGTCGCGCCCTTCGAGCAGGTACGCACCCAGATCGCGGACCAGGCCCGGGAGGGCGCGCTGCCGGTCGGCTACAAGCTCCCCACCGTCCGCGGCCTCGCCGAGGACCTCGGCCTGGCCGCCAACACCGTCGCCAAGGCGTACCGCGCCCTGGAGACCGACGGCGTGATCGAGACCCGCGGCCGCAACGGCAGCTTCATCGCGGCGGCCGGCGACGCCGCGGACAAGGAGGCCGCCGCGGCCGCCGAGAGCTACGCCCGGCGCGTCCAGCGCCTCGGCCTGGACCGGCGCGCCGCCCGCACCGCCGTCGAGGACGCCCTGCGCGCCACGTATGGAGCCGAGGACTGACGGGCACGACCACGGGGGCCCGAACACACCCGGCCCCCTACGGCACTCCCCACCGCGCCTCCCGAAAGGACCGCCACCCCATGACCGGCAAACAGGCCCTCGTCCGCCGCCCCGGCCCGCGCCTCGCCGAGGGTCTGGTCACCCACATCGCCCGGCGCCCGGTCGACCCCGCACTCGCCCTGCGCCAGTGGGAGGGCTACGTCCAGGCCCTGCGGGACCACGGCTGGCGGACCACCGAGGTGGCCCCCGCCGATGACTGCCCCGACGCGGTGTTCGTCGAGGACACCATGGTCATGTTCCGCAACGTCGCACTGCTCGCCCGCCCCGGTGCCGACACCCGCAGGCCCGAGATTGCGGCCGCCCGGGAGGCCGTCGAGGCGCTCGGCTGCTCCGTCAACGCGATCCGGTCGCCCGGCACCCTGGACGGCGGCGACGTCCTGAAGATCGGGGACACGGTCTACGTGGGCCGCGGCGGCCGCACCAACGCCGAAGGGGTGCGCCAACTCCGCGCGGCCTTCGAGCCGTTGGGCGCCCGCGTGATCGCCGTACCGGTCATCCGGGTGCTGCACCTCAAGTCCGCGGTGACGGCACTCCCCGACGGCACCGTCATCGGCCACCCGCCGCTGGTCGACGACCCGGCCGCCTTCCCGCGCTTCCTGCCCGTCCCGGAGGAGGCCGGCGCGCATGTCGTCCACCTCGGCGGCGACGCCCTCCTGATGTCCGCCGGCGCCCCGGGCTCCGCCGCCCTCTTCACCGACCTCGGCTACCGGCCCGTCCCCGTGGACATCTCCGAGTTCGAGAAACTGGAGGGCTGCGTCACCTGCCTCTCCGTGCGCCTGCGCGGCCTCTACGCCTGAGCCCTGCCGCGCGCCGGTCCGTCCCCGCCGCCGCACCCGGGCACCTCGCGCCTGCCGCCGCCCGCCCCCGCACCCGGCCTATCGTGACGCCATGAGCAACCTCGATACCAGACCCGCGCCGAGTCTGTGCGGGGGCACCGGCCGCACCGGCCCGGTCCGCGACCTCCAGCCGGGGAAACAGGTGCCGCTCGGCGAGAGCACCGTGGTCCGCCGGCTGCTGCCCAACCTCGGCCGGCGGATGGTCGGCGCCTGGTGCTTCGTCGACCACTACGGCCCCGACGACATCGTCGACCAGCCCGGTATGCAGGTGCCGCCGCACCCGCACATGGGCCTGCAGACCGTCAGCTGGCTGCACGCGGGCGAGGTGCTGCACCGCGACAGCGTGGGCAGCCTGCGGACCATCCGCCCGCGCGAACTCGGCCTGATGACGTCCGGCGCGGCCATCGCCCACTCCGAGGAATCCCCGAGCGGCCACGGCCCGCTGCTGCACGGCGCCCAGCTGTGGGTCGCCCTCCCCGGCGAACACCGCCACACCGCAGCGCACTTCGAGCACCACACCGACCTGCCGCGGGTCACCGGCGGCAACGGCGGCCTCACCGCCACCGTCATCCTCGGCGAACTGGACGGCGCGGCGTCCCCGGGCACCACCTACTCGCCCCTCGTCGGCGCCGACCTCACCCTCGCCGCCACCACGGACACCCGCCTCCCCCTCGACCCCGACTTCGAGTACGCGGCCCTGACCATCTCCGGCGAAACCGAGGTCGACGGCGTCCGCCTCGCCCCCGGCGCCCTCCTCTACCTCGGCTGCGGCCGCACCGACCTTCCGCTCCGCGCCCACTCCGACAGCAGCCTGCTGCTCCTGGGCGGCGTACCGTTCGAGGAGCAGATCGTGATGTGGTGGAACTTCGTCGGCCGCAGCCACGAGGAGATCGCCGAGGCCCGCACCGACTGGATGGACACCACCCGCTTCGGCACCGTCCACGGCTACGCCGGCCCCCGCCTCCCGGCCCCCGACCTGCCCCCGGTGGTCCTGAAGCCACGGGGACGGGAGCGCTGACGACCCGCGAGGTGCCCGGGGCGGGCGATCCGCCGGCGGCGCTTCCCCGCCCCGCGCCCCGGCGGCCCGCGCCCGCCGGGGTTGCCCCGCCCCGGCACGCCCCGGATAAGGTCGCGCGGTCGGAGGGGGGCGGGCGAAGCGAGGGTTCGAAGTGGTCTGGATAGGTTTGGGCGGGTTGGTCGTTGCGGTGCTCTGTGCGTACGCGGTACGGGTGGCGCACGCACGGGCGCGGGCCATGGAGAGCACCGAGACCCTGCCGGTGGCGGATCTGCGGGCGTTGCACGAGGCGGCCGCGGCAGCCGCCGGGGCCGGGCACTTCCGGTACCGCTGTGAGGTCGTGGGCCAGACCCGCCCGCACAAGGACGGGGTGCTGCGCTCCGAGCTGGAGGGCGTGGACTGCGTGTGGCACAAGCACCGGATCACGCGCAAGTACGAAGAGGTCTACCGCGACGGCAGCGGCAACCGGAGGCGCCGGACGTGTACCGATGTGCTCTCCGAGCACTCCAGCTCCACCGCGTTCTTCGTGACGGACGCGACCGGAAGCATGGTGATCCGCCCCGGGGACCACGAGGTCGTCGGCGCGGAGAAGGTGCTCGACCGGTTCGACCCGCACACCGGGGGAGGCGGCAGGCGCCTTCAGATCGGGCCGCTGAGCCTCGACCTCGGGGGCGGCGACGGGACGATCGGGTACCAGCGCGAGGAGTGGGTCGTCCGGCCCGGCAGCCGGTTCTACGTACACGGCGAGGCCGCCGACGGGGACGGCCGGCTGGCGGTCGGCGCGCCGGTCGAGGGCGGGGTCTTCGTCATGTCGGTCAAGTCCGAGGAGGAACTGCTCCGCGGCGAGAACAACAAGGTGTGGGCCTTCGGGCTGGGGGCGGGGCTCGCCGCCGTCGCGGGAACGGTGTTCCTGGTCCTGGCGATCGTTCGTTGAGCGTCCGCCCCCACCTCGAAGCGGCTCAGCGGGCCGCGTGGAGCAGGAAGGTGGGGTCCGGCAGGTCGTGGTCGGGGCCGGGGCGGGCCGGGGTCCTGAGTTCGAGCGCGCCGGTGCAGGCGACCCGGTCGGCCACCCGGGCGCAGGCCACCGCGCTGTGCAGGTCCTCCGTGGCCAGCATCGGACTGACGGCGCGTCCCGCGCGGCCGCCCGGATGCGAGGTGAGCCGGGCGTCGCGGCCCACCCAGATCGACACCTTCTCCGCGCCGCCGGAACGCGGTCGCACCTCCGACCAGACCGTGCCGCAGACCGGGCTGAACAGCAGCCGCACGGTGTAGGTGGCATCCGTGATCGTGCTCTGGACCCGGGCGTCGCGGTGGCAGCCGAACCGTTTCGGGTAGCGGCCCTGGCACCGGTGGCCGTGGCAGGTGTCGGGCGCCGTCCACTCGGCCCGTACCGCGTGCGCCGGGATGCTCGCGATCGAGGCCGCCGCCCCCATGGTGGCGAGCACAGCCGTCAGGGCCATCAGGACCGCGGCGCCGCGGAGTTTCCGCCGCGCGGGGCCGGTCGCCGCCGCCGGTGGGCCGAACTCCGTGGTGACCGGCGCGTTCCCGGCGGGCACCGGTGCCGGTGCCGGTGCCGTACGGGCCCGGTGCGCCGCTTCGTACAGCCCCAGCAGCCGGAGCTGGTCCGCCCCGGCCACCCGGCCCAGCGCCTCGACCGCGGCGCGCGGCGGCAGCTTCTCGCCGTTGAGGTAACGGTGCCAGGCGGACTTGCTGTAGGGCGTCTTCCGGGCCAGCCCGTCCAGGCTCAGCCCGGTCCGCTCCTTGAGTACGCGCAGCTCCTGGGCCAGGAGCTGCCCGGCCGGATCGAGTGTGTCGGGCAGCGGCCGCCAGCGGGACACCATGTGCGCCTCCCTTACCGCCCTGCCGCCGATGCGGCAGTGGTTCCCCCGCAGAGGCCCCAACCGGTTGCCCGGGGCGTCTGATTCCTCCTGGATGGCGGAATGTGTACCCATGACCAGCGGTTGATGACACACCGTGCGGAAAGGGAGGGAAAGGTCAGTTGAGCGCTTTTTCGTACAGACGGAAGCTGCGGCCGCCCGCCGGGCCCTCGGTGAAGCCCAGGCACAGCCGCGGCAGGCCGGCGTCACCGCCCCGCCATACGGCCAGCCCCTCCGGCTCGCGCGGGGACAACTCCGGCGCCGTCCGGTCGATCTGCTGCCACACCGACCTGCCGGTGCGCAGATCGATGCGGTAGAGGCGGGCGTTGCCGCCCGAGGACGGCGCATTGCCGACGCCGTACGCGCTGCCGAGCAGTTGGTACGCGGATATGCCGTGCAGGGCCATGCCCTGGAAGGGCAGCCCGAGGTGGGCCCCGGGCTGGGCGAAGGTGATCAGCGGCCGGAACAACCCGGCCCGGAACCGGTCGAGATCATGCAGCGCGAAGTGCGGTACTCCCCGCCTCTTGTACCGCAGCAACAGGCGCCGGTGCACCGGGTCGACGGCGGGGGAGTTGCTGGTGGATCCGGACAGCGGCCGGTAGGTCCGCAGGCCGGGGGCGGTCCGCGACAGCACCCGCCCGTCCGTGAACCGGAAGCGGCACAGCCCGCGGCCGTACCCGGAGGCGGGGTTGGCGTCCCACTCGGTCCACAGCGTGACGCCGTCCCAGGACTCCTCCAGGCCGATCGAACCCCCGTGCCCGAAGCCCTTCAGATACATGTACCCGGCCGGCGACCCGTCCAGCTCCAGCCGGTTCAGGCACAGATCGCCGCGCCGGACCCGCGCCGCGTGCGAGACGGCCGCCCGCTCGCCCGCCAGCCGGACGCCGCCCGCCACCACCTGCAGCGCATAGACGTGCCCCCGGCGCTCGTCGAAGACGAACGACTGCAGCACGGTGGTGTGCCGCAGCCGCCCGGCGAGGAACTGCCGCCCCGCCGCGGCCAGTGCGGGCAGCGCCCGGTCCGGCGGCGCCCCCACCCGCCCCGCCGCGGTCCGCGGCGGACCGGCCGCCGCGAGGGCCCGCCGCCCCGGGACGACCGCGCCCGCGACCGCGGCACCGCCGAGCCACCCCAGAACCGCTCGGCGTCCCGGCCCCGCCGCGGAGAAGTCCGTGCTCATCAAGCCTCCAGGCAATCGGTCCGGCCGCTCGCCCGCCCACCGCCGTGCACGGGCGGGCGGCCGGAGGTCATCCGGGCGCCGCTAGCGCCCGCGCGGCGCCCGTCGTGACGGGATCAGCGCCACGGACAGCGGCACCACGGCATTCAGCACCACGGCACGGTGCCGAACGCATGGACGTAGTGGGCGGAGACATAGCCCGGCCGGTGCGCGAGCTTGTACCAGTACGGGTTGCCGTGCACGCGGCTGCCGGTCGTCGTGCACCGCAGCCCGTGCACGCTCCCCGAACGCAGCGCATCGATCACCCGGTACCTGACACCCGGCCCCGAGCGGACGTTCAGCGGCACACCGGGCGGAGTCACCACCTCCCCCTGGGCGTACCGGACATGACGGCCGGCGACCACCGGCACACCACTGCTGTGGTGGACCGCGTCCGTGTGCCGCCCGGGATGGCGGCACGGACCGGAGTCGGCCACCGCCACCGCGGGGACCATCGCGAGAGCCGCCACCAGGGCGACCACACCGTTGCGGAACAGGCGTCGGTTCATCGGAACCTCCTCGAACGACCGGCAGCGGCACCGGAGCGTGCCCTGCGTCGCTCAGCTTTTCCGACCGGCCACCGGACGATGCCGTCCCAGCCGTCCCAGGGAGGAAGTGGAACTCCGGATCGCCTCGGGAAGCCCCCACCCATTGCCCCAAAACAGCACGTACTGGGCAGTTGGCTCGCTAATCTGCCCGTGTGCTACGTCGTGGTGGGGAACGTCAGGGTACGGCCTGGGTGATCGTGGCCGGGGCGGTGGTGCTGGGCGTGGGGCTGCTGTTCGTCCTGTGGAGCGCGCCGGGCAGCGGACAGCGGGACGCCAAGGGGCCGGCGCGGGCACCGGCGGCCGGGCCGGCGGTCGGGTGGGGCCTCACGCACACCCGGTTCAGCGCGGACCGGGGCGCGGACGCGGCGGCGGAACGGGCGGCCCACCTGCTCGCCGGGCAGCCGATGGCACAGAACCAGCACCTCATGGGCTGGGGCGCGGGGAACCCGGAACCGAGCCCCGGACGGTACGACTTCGACGACCTGGACCGGCGGACGGCGCTGATCCGCCGCACCGGCGGCACGCCCGTACTGACGCTGTGCTGCGCGCCGGACTGGATGAAGGGCGGGACGCCCGGCCGGACGGACTGGAGCCGGCTGGAGAAGGCCCCGGAACCGGAGCACTTCGCGGACTTCGCGGCGCTCGCCGGAAAGGTCGCCCGACGCTATCCGGAGATCCGGCATTTCGTCGTCTGGAACGAATTCAAGGGGTTCTTCGACGACGCCAAAGGGCGGTGGGACGCCGAGAATTACACCCGGCTGTACAACCTCGTGTACCAGGAGCTGAAGAAGGTCGACGAGCGCAACCAGGTGGGCGGGCCCTATCTGGTGATGGACAGCTATGTGCCGGGCGACGACCGGTATCCGTCGGCGCTCAAGGGCGCCTGGGGCCATATCGACCAGCGGACGCTGGACGCCTTCGCCTACTGGAACCGGCACAAGGCCGGGGCGGATTTCGTGGTCGTCGACGGGTCCAGCTACAGCAAGGACGACCGGTACGCGCCCGGTGTCTTCACCGCCGCCCGCAAGTTCGCCGACGTGGGACGGTGGCTGCGGAACAGGACCGGGCTGCCGCTGTGGTGGGCGGAGTGGTACGTGGAAGTCGCGGACGAGAAGGGCGGGCGGCGCGGCTGGAGCGAGCGCAAGCGGGTCGCCGCACAGGCCGTCGCGCTGATCGAGATGGCGGAGGGCGGCGCGACCAGCGGCTTCTACTGGAATCCGGAGGGGGACGGAAAGGGCCAGGGCGGGCGGGACTGCCCGGGGTGTCTGTGGAGCAGTACCGAATCGGCGGACGGGGGGCGGGAATTGCCCATGTGGAGTCTGCTGGCGCGGTTTTCCCAGGCCTTTCCGCCGGACGCACAACCCCGGGAAATGGCCACCGGCAGCGTCGGCATCCTGGGGCTGAGCGACGGGCGGACGGCGCTGCTGGTGAATACCGCGGGCCGGCCGGGGGCGGTGCGGGTGGGCGGAAAGGAGCGGGTGGTGGACGGGTACGGGGTGCGGTGGATCTCCCTCGCGCAGTGAGTGCTGCCTACGACATCGTCAGGAAACGCTGGACCAGCGACGCCAGGAACGTCACCAGCAGGGGCATCGCGAACCAGAAGAGCGCCTGGAGCCGCCGGTGCTGCCGGGGAGTGGGGGAGGACGCCGTCACGCGGAGCAGTTCGCGGAGGGTGAGCACCGCCAGCAGGGCGAGCAGGGACAGCGCGCCCAGCACCGACCAGGGTGTCCAGGTCACCCGGGGGCCGGCCGGGCCCGGGTGGGGAGCGGGCACCGGGCCCGGCGGGTGCCGCTGGAGTGCGTAGAGCGCGGCGTGCGCGTTGCCGAGCACCCGCCGGAGGCCGGGGCGCCGGTCGAGGGCGGTGCGCAGCCGCTGCTCCCAGCCCCGCGGGTACGCCGAGTCCAGCCGCAGCGACTCCGCCTGGCCGTGATTGACGATCAGATACGACTGCGGACCGGCCTTCCGGAGGGCGGTGACCAGTGACGCCACCGCGGCCGGGTCACGGGGCGCCGGCGTCGGTACGTACTGCACCCGCTCCATGTCCTTGGCGCCCCAGGGCATCGCCGGGGTGACGCTGCCGACCGGGTCGTTGCTCAGCCACAGCAGCCGCACCGTCGGGCGGTCGTGTGCGTAGACGTAGTCCATGGCGGCCACCTCGCCCGGCCGGACCCGCTCGAAGGGCTCGTTGCCCCACCGGGCGACGAGGAAGCCGGCGGTCAGGAGCAGACCGGTCAGCAGCGCGGCGAGCGGACCGAGGGCGCCGCGCCGGGCGGCCGTACCGTGCGGAAAGAGGGCGAGGGCGGCCAGCGTGCAGGCACCGGGCAGGGCGAACAGGAAGACCCGCAGGGCCATTTCGCCGCCGTACGACTGCAGGCCGAAGGCCAGGAACGGGACGGCGGTCAGGGTCAGCAGGGAGCGTTCGGTGAAGCCGGCCGCGCGCCGGCGCAGTACGCCCCAGCCGGCCAGCGCCAGCACCCCGCCGGCCAGCGCCACCCGGGTCAGGAGGACGAGCTGGTGGGTGGGGTCGCCGCCGGTGATCCGGTCCGTGACGGACGAGCTGACGTTGGCGCCGACGCCGCCGAGACCGCCGAACAGCTCGTCGAAGTGGCCCGACCAGTAGGGCTCGGCCAGGAGCCCCACCCACCCGGCGACCAGCGCCCCGAGCAGCAGCGGCAGCCCCGGCAGGGTGCAGCGGCGGGCCACCACCAGGACGGTGAGCACCCCCAGCATGACGAAGGGGGTGAGCTGATGGCCCGCCACGGACGCGGTGAAGAGGGCGAGGAGGACGGCCAGCAGGACCACCCGGCGACCGGGGCCGGCCGGCAGGACGGCGGCCTCGCCCGGGCGGCGGCGGCCCGCCTCCCGGTGCGGGGCCCGGAACCACACCAGCAGGATCGCGACGAAACAGAGGTGGAGGAGGTAGGTGAACCCCTGGGGCGAGAAGTAGTCCTGGCCGACCCAGCCGCACAGCACGAACAGCCAGGCCGCGCACCACTTCGCCCGCCACCCGGCCCGTACCGCCTTCAGCAGGAGGAACAGCGGTGCCAGATACAGGAGTTGGAGGGCGAGCGGCCACCAGCGGAGGAGTCCGGTGAGATCGGTGACACCGCACGCGCCGGCGAGGAACTGCGCCCCGGCGAAGAAACCGGGCCAGCTCCAGCGCGCGTCCAGGTCCGGTACGGCCGCCCCGGTCCGCGCGAGGTACTCCAGGAATCCCAGGTGCTGCCAGGCGGTGGGGAAGCGCGGTTCGGCCTCCAGTACGGCGGGCAGGGCGTGCAGCGCCACCACCGTCAGCAGCAGGAGGGACGCGAGCAGCGTCCGGTGCTGCCGGGGGAGTTGGAGCGCCGCGGCGAACGCGGCCACCAGGAGGGCCGCCCCGGCGAGGGTCGCGCCGGGCAGGACGGAGATCAGGCCGAGGCCGTTCATCCGGTCCAGGGCGGTGTCGTCCAGGCCGCGCAGCGGCAGCCAGAAGAGGGCCACGGCGGCGGCCGCCAGGAGCACGACGAGGGCAGTGGCCGCCCGGCCCGTACGGCGCCGGGGGCGGGACCGGGCGCGCGGCGTGGGTGCGGTGGGCGGCGGCGGCCCCCGGTGCACGGCGACCTCCCGCGGCAGCCCGTACCCGCCGTCGCCCAGGTCCCCGTAGGCCGCCAGGTCCGCCAGATCGCCGTCCGGTGCACGACCTTCCGGGGGGACCCGGCACGGCGGCGCCGGGGCGGTGCCGCCGCGCAGCACCCGCCGGAGCCGCGGGGCGGCCAGCGCGACGATCACCGTCAGGCTGCTGACCTCGGCCATCCCGGCACCGGTCAGCCCCCGGTGCGGCAGCAGCACCAGGGTCAGCCCGAGCACCAGGACGCACAACAGGCCCTGCAGGGCGGCGAGTCCGGAGGTGCGGCTGCGGGCGCGCAACACCGCGAAGTGCACCTCCATCACGACCCGCAGGGCGGCACCGACCGCGTACCAGCGCAGCAGCGGGGTCGCCGCCCGTGCGTACCCGGGGCCGAACACGCCCAGGATCCACGGCGCGAAGAGGAACAGGCCGAGGCAGACCGGCAGCATGATGCGGGTCATCCGGCGCAGCGCGGCCCGGGTGTGCCGGGCCAGCTCCGCCGGGTCGTGCGCCCCTTCCACGGTCAGCGAGGCACCCATGTTGAGGGCCAGCAGGTTGACCGTGCCGCCGATGGTGGTGGTGACGTAGAAGTACGCGTTGTCCGCCGCGCCGACCTGCGAGGCGACCAGCACCGGTACGAGGTAGACGACGGCGAGCGAGAACAGCGAGCCGGTGGAGTCGCCGGCCAGGAAGCGGGCCAGTTCGCCGGGTGACGGCGGCCGGGCGGTCCGGTGGGTGGCCCGTACGTGGCGCGGGATCAGCCGCCGGAAGACCAGCCAGCCCAGCGGCAGCACCGACACCGCGATCGCCGCGACCCAGGACACGAAGACCCCGGCGGCCGGGACCGCGGCGGCGAGGACGACCAGCAGGCCCAGCTTCACGGCGGAGAAGGCGAGGTTGCCGGCCGGGACCCAGCAGGCGCTGCGCAGCCCGGTCAGCACCCCGTCCTGAAGGGTGAGCACCGACCAGGCCACCACCGCCACGACGAAGCCGAGACCGGCCGCCGGGCCGTGCAGGAAGTGGTAGGAGGGGCCCCAGAGACCGAGGGTGAGGAGGAAGGCGATGGCGGCGAGGGCCACCACGACCGCACTGCCGAGGTAGGTGCGCCGCACCAGCCGCCCCGTCGTGCGGCCGGCCACCGGGAGGAAACGGGCCAGCGCACCGGTCAGGGTCACCGCCGTCAGCCCCGCCAGCAGCTTCATCGCGGCGATCGCCGCCGACCCCTGACCGACCGCGGACTCGGTGTAGTAGCGGGCCGCGACCAGCCAGAAGCCCAGGCCGAGCAGACCGGAGACACCGGTGTTCAGCATCAGCGCATAGGCGTTGCGGAACAGCGGACTGCCCGGCGCGCGGCCGGCCGTCCCCCGCGCCTCCGGTTCCGGGGCGGTGTGCTCCGCGGCCCGGGTGGTCGTGTCAGACACCGGCGTGGCTGCTCCTTCTTCCGCCGCGGCGGGGCCACGACGGGCTCGGCGTCAGGGGCCCGGCGGACATGGCCGCACCACCTGACGGGCTCGGCGGACCAGCGCGTACCCCTTGGTGAGCACCCGGTCCGCGGCATAGGCGCGGACCAGTCCGCGGCCCTCGACGAGCCGGGCGAACTCCTCGGTCCCGGTACGGCGCCGCACGGTCAGCCGCGCCAGCGCGTACGGGCCCTGCGCGCGGGCCGCGAGCACATTGCCGACCGCGAGCGCCTGCCGGAAGCCGAGCCCGCGCACCATCCCCCGCACCCGCCGGTCGGAGTGGCCGTAGGGATACGCGAAGGACTCCGGCGCCGCGCCCACCTCTTCGGCGATCAACTCCCGGCAGCGCAGCACCTCGTGCCGCAGCCGCCGGTCGTCGAGGCCGTCCAGCGGCGGGTGGCCGTGGCTGTGCCCGCCGATCTCCACGCCGGCCGCGGCCAGTTCGCGCACCTGCCGCCAGTCGAGCATGGTGTCCGGTGCGTCCCCGGTGTCGTACGGACCGCGCAGCCAGCCGGTGGTGAGGAAGAGGGTGGCCGGGAAGCCGTACCGGGCGAGGGCGGGCAGGGCGTGGCGGTGGACGCCCTCGTAGCCGTCGTCGAAGGTGATCAGCACCGGCCGGTGCGGGAGCGGGCCGCCGCCCCGCCAGGCCGTGGCGAGGGCGGCGGCCGTCAGCGGGGTGAAGCCGCCGTCGGCGAGCGCGGCGAGCTGCTCGGCGAACGCGTCGGGGGTGACCGAGAGCGCCCGTACGGCCGGGGTCGGCGCGAAGGTCACCGCGTGGTACATGAGGATCGGCACTCTCGGGGGGCGGTCGTCGCTCATACCGCCGCTCCCTCGTGCACGGCGGACACGGCGGTCGTGCCGTCGTCGGGGAAGGTATCAACTCCCTTGTCGTGTCGCGCGCTTGAGGCCGTACGGGCGCGGAGGGTGCCCCGGGCGTAGCCGGCCGCGGCGGCCGCCGTGCCGGCCAGGATCGCGCCCGCCCGGCCGGCCCCGCCCGGGCGCCCGAGCAGTGTGTCGCGCAGCCCGCGCAGCACGCCCGCGGGCAGCACCCGGGCGGTGTGGCGCCGCTCGGTCGCCAGCCCGTCCCGGGCGCCGACGCTCCGCGTCACCAGCGCCTTGGACAGGCCCTCCGCGTACGCCCGGCGGCGGAAGTAGCCGAACCGCTGCCGCTCGGCCGGCACCCGATGGTGGATCACCGCCCGGTCGTCGATCAGCAGCACCGCGTCCGGGAGGGTGCGGCTGATCCGGATGCACAGCTCGGTCTCCTCGCAGCCGAGCGGCCGCCGGTCACCGTCCCGCCCGATCCCTATCGGGAACCCGCCGACGAGGTCGAAGGCGATCCTGCGGAACGAGGCGTTGCCGCCGAGCACGTTGCGCACCCGCACCTTCCCCGGCGGCAGACCGCGGTACGTGCAGCCCACCACCCAGTCGAATTCCTCGGGGAACCACACCGGCCGGCGGCCGGCGGCCCACACCGGCTCGGTGCGCCCGCCGACCGCCAGCACCGCCGGATCCGCGTAGGCCGCGGCGAAGTGGCGCAGCCAGTCCCGCTCGGCGACCGCGTCGTCGTCGAGGAACGCGATGACCTCGCCGTCCGCCGCGGCGATCCCGGTGTTCCGGCCCGCGGACAGCCCGCGGGGGCCGGAATTGGCCATGATCAGCACGGGCACCGGCGGCGCACCGGGAGCGGGCGCGCCCGTGCGGGCGCCCCCGAAGTGCTCCCGGAGCCGGTCCAGCAGCCGCGCATGGTGGTCGACCACCAGCAGCACCTCATGCGCGGGGTGGGACTGGCCGCGGACCGAGGCCACCGCGGCCAGGATGTCGTCCCAACGGTCCTCCGTGTGCACACAGATCACGACGGAGATCCGCAGCGCCGGTCCCACCGCCGGCCCGGCCACCGGTCTGCCGGGGCTCATCGGGCCTCCCCGGTGAGCAGCGCCGGCCGGGGCACCCGTTTCCGTCCGGCCCCCCGTTCGCGGGCGATGACCTTCAGCACCCGCAGCCCGTCGCGGACCGCCCGCAGATTGCTGTCGCCGTGGATGCGGGGGTACTCGTGGCTGGGGATCTCCTGCACCCGCAGGCCGGCCTTGACCACCCGGATGTTCATCAGCGTCTCGACCTCGAACCCGGCGCAGTCCAGGGCGAGTTGGCCCAGGCAGCGGCGCCAGAAGGCGTTGTAGCCGTAGCACAGGTCGGTGTAGCGCGCGCCGAATTTGGCGTTGACGAGGGCGGTCAGCAGCCGGTTGCCGAGCCGGCGGATCCACGTCATGTCGTCCGTGCCGCCGCCGTTGGCGAAGCGTGAGCCCTTGGCGAAGTCCGCGCCGGACACCAGCGCCGAGACATAGCTGACGATCTCGCCGCCGTCGGCCGAGCCGTCCGCGTCGACCATCACGATGATCTCGCCGGTGCATGCCGCGAACCCGCTGATCAGCGCGTCCCCCTTGCCCTTGCCGCGCTGCGGTACGACGGTGACGCCCGGCCACAGCTCGCGGGCGACCCGGACGGTGTCGTCGGTGGAGTTCCCGTCGACCAGGACCACTTCGTGGATCCAGTCCGGGAGGGTCTTGAAGACGTGCGGGAGGTTCGCCGCCTCGTTCATCGCCGGGATGACGACGCTGACGGGTGGAGCGATGGCCAGGTGTGAGGAGACGGGACGGTAGACGGCCTGGTCCGGCAGCAGCGTCAGCGGCTCATCCGCATCGGCCGGGCGAAGGAACGCACTCATGGGATTTCTTTCCCTCTCGTCCGGTGGACCGCCCCGGGCGGTCCGTGCTGAGATCCGGGTCCGACAGGGGGGTTCGCACCCCGGCCCGCGCGGCACGGAGCACCGTGCGGACAGGGCGAGCCGATATGCGTGACCACGAAAGCGCGGCTCGTGACCTGGCCCCGGCGACCGCGGTCGGCCGGCGAGGACCAGATGCACCAGACCCCCCACCGCGCACCGCACCGGACGCCTCCGCCGGCTGTTCCTCCCCCGGAACAGCACGGCGGTCCTCGTCCGATGCGGCTGGAAGTGCGTCGGAAATGAAGTGCGACGGAATGGACGAGGAGGACTCTAAGGCAAGTCGTTGCATGTCAAATACCCTTTAGGGCAATTGGCCACTGCGTACTGATGTACGCCTGTATTCATGCACCGGCGTACGCCCTCCCGGGCCTTTGGGAAAGGCCGCGGAATGCCGGACCGAAAGGGCCGTACGGGCGCCGGAATCAGCGTCCGGTCCGGAGCCGCCCGACCCGCTTGAGCAGGCGGTCCGCGGGCTCGAACCACTCGGGGCGGGCGAGCACCGCATTGCGCAGCGCACGCACCGGCGCGCGCCGCGCCCAATGCACCGGTGCGGCCGGATGAGGTCGCATCACCCATCCCTCGGACACCATGAGTTCACGGGTTTTGAAGGAATCCTTGTAATCCTTCGCACCGCGCCCCAGATCGAGATATCCGAGCGATTCCGCGGCCGCCGCCCGTGCCATGCCCAGATGCAGCACGAGTCCGGGTGAATACTTCGCAAACTGCGGATCGTAGGCCGGGAACCAACAGGCGAGGACGGAATCGGAACGCAGCCCGAAGTGCGCCGCGACCGGCCGCTCACCGGCGTACAGCACGGACAGCAGCCCGGTGCAGGATTCCGTGCGGGTGTGGAACAACCGCTGCACCAGCCGCACGATCCAGGGGTGCGCGAAGCGGTCGCCGCGGCCGGTCCTGCGGTACTGCGCGGACTTCCACCGCAGCAGCGTGCGCAGCGCCGCCGGGTCGCGCTCGTCGTGGACGTGGCGCAGCGGACCGACGTCCCGGCCGAGCCGGCGCTCCTTGGCCAGGGTGGTCCGGGCGAACTTCGGCGACCGCGCCCGCAGTCCGGCCAGATACGCCTCGAAGCCCTGGTCCACATCGATGACCGGCGAGGCGAACCGCCCGAACGAACGGGTTTCGAAGGCGTCCTGGCCCGCCACGAGGTGGTCGAACTCCAGCACCGACAGCCCGCAGGCCCGGAGCAGTTCCCGGGCGTCCCACCGCAGGCCCGGGCGGTGCACCAGCCCCTGTGCGTCCGACAGGCCCAGTCCGACCGCCCGGCCCACCCCGAGCGCGGACCGCTGGAAGGGCAGGAACCCGGCCGGGCGGCCGTCCTCCCGCAGCACCGCGATCCGTACGCCGCTCCGGCAGCGGCCGACGGCCAGCGCGAAGGCGGGGGAGAGGAACGGGTTCGCCAGCTGCGGCGCCCCGGCCGCCCGCGCCCCGGCCTGCATCTCGGCCCAGGCGTCGCGTTCGGCCCCGGTCAGCTCACCGGGCCGGTGCACCGTGATCTCCATGTCCGTGCGTTCCCCCTCGGTCCGTACGGTCGGCCCGTACGGTCAGTCCGTACGGCGGGCCCGCGCCCGGCCGGCCCGGCGCCGTACCGCGCAACCCAGCAGCAGCACCCCGCTGAACGCCGCCACGGCGAGTACCCCGCCGCGCACCGACCACAGATGCAGCGCCAGCATCGCCTGGGCCACCAGCAGGTCGACGGCGAGCGCCCCGGCGCCGGCCACCACCGCCCGGCCGAGCGGATCCATCCGCCCGAGCGCCACCGCGAGCGCCCCGGCCGGCGCCATCAGCAGGAAGAAGAGCGTGAACGGCGCGCGCAACGGCGAATCGAGCCCGGTGAGCGCCAGCACCGCGCCCATCGCGCCGGCCGAGACCGCGGCACCCAGGGCGAGCGACCGGGCCACGCCGCCCGGTGGTGCGTACGCCGCGGGCGGGGCGCCGGGCGGGGACGGCTCGTAGGGGCCGTCGCCCCGGATGGTGTCCGTCTGCATGAGCGGCTCTGCCCTCCCCCGGCCGGATGCCGCTCAATGTCGCGTAACGCCCGGAGCACCGTCAAGGCGCGAAGAAGGCCGGAAACGACCGCAACCCGGGCGGCGGGAGGGAGTCGCCGGGCCGCCCACAGACGGCGCAATGGCCGTGGCCGGGGACCGGGCCCGCGGAGACTTGGGCCGAGAGCGCGAGGTGAGGTGCCCGCGGGAAGGAGCCGGGCCCGTGGAGCCGCCGAGCGGAATCGCCCTGACGGTGGTCATGGTGTGTCTGACCGTGGCCACCGGTGTGGTGGACGCGATCACCTTTCTGACGCTCGGTCAGGTCTTCGCCGCCATGCAGACCGGCAATCTGCTCTTCCTCGGCTTCGGTGTGGCGGGCCAGGGTGGACTGCCCGTGCTGGCGACGGCCGTCTCGCTCGGCGCCTTCGCCCTGGGGGCGGCCCTCGGGGCCCGGTGGGAGTCCGGACTGGCCGCGCGGGAGCAGCAGTGGTTCCCGGCCGGGCTGTTCACCGAGGCGGCCCTGCTGGCCGGCGCGGCGGCGGTCGCCTGGGGGATGGACCCGGCCCCCGGACTGCCACCGGGCCGGCGCTACGCGGTCATCGGGCTGCTGGCACTGGCGATGGGCATGCGCAACGTCACCGCCATGCGGTCCGCCCCGCCCGACCTCACCACCACCGTGGCGACCCGCACGATGGCGGCGCTGGTCAGCGGTTCGGTGCTGGGGCACGACAAGCAGCCGGGGCACGGCGGCCGGACGGCGGTCCGGCGCCTGCTCTCGGTGGGCGCGATGTTCGCGGGCGGTCTGCTCGGGGCCGTGCTGCTCGGCCTGGGCACCCGGCCGGCGCTGGTGATCCTGCTCGTGGCGGCGTTCCTGGCCGGCACCGCGGCGGTGGTGCCCGCACTGGTCCGACGCGAACACCACGGCCAGGGCTAGCGGCAAGGTGCATGGTCGTGAACATCCGCCCGGATCAGCACATTTACCGTGAACATGAAACGACTTTTGGCATGGACACTTCCGGTTACCCGCGAGTCTTGCTACGACGGATGTGGCAGAGATCCTGCTAAGGGAGGTTCCATGAGACTGTCCCGATTCGCGGCCTTGACGTCCGCCTTCTTCGTCACCACGGCGCTCGCGCTCACCGGCGCGAGCGCCGCCGCGTCCGCCCAACTCCCCACCGCAACCGGCTATGTGGCACTCGGCGACTCCTACTCCTCGGGCGTCGGGGCCGGCAGTTACGACAGCGCCAGCGGCACCTGCAAGCGCAGCAGCAAGGCGTACCCGGCCCTGTGGGCCGCCGCGCACTCCCCCTCCTCCTTCCGGTTCACCGCCTGTTCCGGCGCCCGAACGGGTGATGTTGTCAGCGGACAGCTCGGCCCGCTCAACAGCTCCACGGGCCTGGTCAGCATCACCGTCGGCGGCAACGACGCCGGATTCGCCGACACCATGACGACCTGTGCGCTCCAGGGCGAGAGCGCCTGCCTGGCCCGGGTCGCGCAGGCCAGGACGTACATCGACAACACCCTCCCCGGCAAGCTCGACACCGTGTACAGCGCCATCTCCCAGAAGGCCCCGGCCGCGCACGTGGTGGTCCTGGGTTACCCGCGCTTCTACAAGATCGGCGGAAGCTGCTTCGCGGGCCTCTCCGAGAAGTCCCGCACCGCCATCGACGCCGCGGCCGACGACATCAACGGCGTCATCGCCAAGCGCGCCGCCGACCACGGCTTCTCCTTCGCCGACGTCAACACCACCTTCGCCGGCCACGAGCTGTGCTCCGGCAGCGCCTGGCTGCACAGCGTGACCTATCCCGTCGACGAGTCCTACCACCCGACCTCCGCCGGCCACTCCGGCGGCTATCTGCCGGTGTTCGGCTCCGCCGCCTGAGGAACCGCACCCCGGGGCGCGTCCCGGGCGCCGGGGAGTGTCCGTGAGATCCCGGTCTCTCCCCGGCGGACCGGGCGGCCCGCCGGCCGTGCGGAAGCCCTCCCTCCGGAAACTTCCGCACCGTCAACTCCCCCTGGGACGCGGCCTTTAGGTGACATTCCGTATGGTGTGCGTCAACGTCATGGCGAGGCAGGTGAATCCGTTGACCGGTCTGCACGCGTGTCCTCCAAGAGAGATAGGGTTACCCTGCCCGGGCCGGGTGCCCTCGTAAGGGTGGGGAGAGTCATGGAACAGATAACAGTGCGTAGCAGGGCCAGAGTCCCTGCGATCAATTGCGGGAGCGGTGCGTCCAGTGCGCGCCTCGACCGCCACCTCGCGGTGCTGGGTGGCCCCGCCATCCCGCAGCGGGAGGCGGAAGGCGCGACCTCGCTGATGCAGGAGCTCACCGCGCGCGACCACCTGCGGACGAGGAACGGCCGCGGCGCCAGGGTGTCGCTGTTCGCACCGCTGCGCAGGCTGCGGCGCTCGCTCTTCGGCGGACACGGCTGAGCCGTTCGTCACACGGCACCTCGGGCGGCCGGCCCGTCCCCGCCCGGCCGGTCCGCTCCCGACCACCCGTCACCACGTGACGGGTGGTTTTTTCGTGCCCGCCCCCACGGAGCCGGCCGGCACCGTCCCCCTGACGCGCGCGCCACGTCACTAGGATGGGGACGAGGTGATCGATTCATGGCAGCAAGCGGCCGCGCGGCCGGACCCGAGGTGATCTGGGCACGCCCCGAGCGGACCGGCCGCGGCCCCCGCCCCGCCTTCACCCGCGACGAGATCGCCGAGGCCGCGGTGCGGATCGCCGACGAGTCCGGGCTCGCGGCGGTCTCCATGCGACGGGTGGCGACCGCGGTCGGCTGCGCCACGATGTCGCTCTACAACTACGTCCCCGGCAAGGGCGACCTGATCGACCTCATGGTCGACCTCGCCGTCGGCGAATACCGGCTGCCCGACCGCCCGTCCGGCGACTGGCGCGCCGATCTGCTCCAGCTCGCCCGCCAGGCCCGCGAGATGATGCGCCGGCACCCCTGGCTGCCGGGCGCCGTGCTGTCCCACACCTTCCTCGGGCCCAACGCGCTGCGCTACATGGAGCACTCCCTCGCCGTACTGGAGCACTCAGGGCTCGACGACGCGCTCAAGCTCGAACTGATCTCGATGCTCAACGGCACCGTCGTCTCCATGGCCTCCGCCGAGCAGGCGGCCGCCGAGCGCGCCAAGGAATCCGGCCACAGCCCCGAACAGCGGCAGGCGGCCCAGGCCGGCTATCTGACGTCGGCGGTGGCCACCGGCCAGTACCCCCTCATCGCCCGGGTGCTGGCCGGCAGCGGACCGGTCGGCGACCCCGACGAGGTCTTCGACCGGCTCATCGGCCGGGTCCTCGACGCCTACGCGGGCCCGACCGCCGGCTAGGCACGCCCGGGCGGCCACGGGGACGGACGGCCACCGGCGACGGGTCACCGGCCAACGGCTGTCACACCAGCGCGAACTGCCCGTCCGGGCCCTCCTCGTGATGGTCCAGCACGGACGCCGGGCGGCGGGCCGAGGACGGCGGGGGCAGCACACCCGCGGCCCGCAGCTCACCGGCCGGCAACTGCGGCGCATCCGCGGTGGCCACCGCCAACTCCGCCTGTTCCGGCGCCAGTTCGGCCAGCAGCGCCAGTACGGTGATCAGCTCCAGCAGCTCCGAGGTCCACTCCTGCGGCCAGTCGGCCGGACCCAGCGCCGCCAGCGAACCGGCCTCCGGCGGTGTCGCCGTACCGTCCTCCGCCGTGCCGGTGCGGTCGGCGAACCAGTCCGCCAGCACCCGCACCCCGCCCGCCGAGAAGTCCCACGCGCCCTGCGGCACCGGTGAGATCCGGCCGCCGTCGCCGAGCAGCAGCGCCTCGTCCGCCGGGTCGTACGCCAGGCTCCGCGGCAGCCCCCGGGCCGGCAGCGGGGCGCGGACGTACGGGCGGCGGCCGCCCGGCATCCGGGGCCGTCCGCCGGGGCCCGCGCAGCCCTCGGGCGGGCCGTCCCCGGGCACGTACCCGCCCCGGGTGTAGAGCCACAGCAGCCGCTCGCCCAGCGCCACGCCCCGCGTCCACACCCCGGCATCGGCGGTCAGCGGCACCACGGCGCCGTCGGGGGAGTGCCGGGCGCTCGCGGCCACCCAGGCGAGCAGCTGCGCCGGCTCCACCGGGCGGTCCAGCCGGCGGGTGAGCAGGGCGAGCAGCCCGGGGGCGACGTTCGGCTCACGGCCGCCGGGCCGCCGGTAGAGCGGATGGATCCGGCCGGGACGCCCGGCCGGCGACCGCCCGTCGGGCAGCAGCGCCGCGCACACCACCGCGGGCCCGGACGGCTGCGGCAGCCGGCCCGGCTCGACCGCGTACAGCTGCCGGGCGTCCGCCACCCGCCACAGCTCGGGCCGGGCCGCGTCGATCAGCCGGTGGTCGGGCAGCAACCATTGCTGGTCGAACGGGCCGTGCTGGATCCGCACCGGCTCCGGGCACGGGCCGGCCGCGCGGTACAGCCGCCCGGTGGCGGTCCGCTGGCCCGGCAGCTGGCCGACCGCGGAGTACAGGGTCCGGGCCCGGGACGGCCGGAACAGGCGCTCGCGGGCCGCGGTGTCCTCCGCGGCCACCAGCGCCCGCCAACGGGTCCGCAGCGCCGCCGGATCCGGCGACCGGACCCAGGAACGGCCGAGCCGCAGCGGCGCCACGGACCACGGCATGAGATCGGACAGCCGTGGCGCGTCCTGCTTCGCCGTCACGCGGAGCCCCTCCCGGACCGTTCGGTTGACCCCGGCATGGTAGCGACGGCCCCCGCCGCTCCGCCCGGCCGGCCGGACCGGAGCCACCCTCCCAGGCGACCCGAGGCGGTCTTCCGCTTACTGATCTTGGCGGAGTACGGTCCTCGCCGTACGCCCGGCACGCGGTGCGGACGTTGCTCCTCCCCGACGCCCGAACGGCGCGGGAGGGCCCCAGCGCGCCGGGACCTGCTCAGGGGAGGACCGCCATGACGGACACCACCTCCCCCACGCCTGAACGGCGCGGGGGAAGCCCCATCGGCAACCGGGCCGCCGCACGGCTGGACCGGCTGCCACCGTCCCGGTGGCACCGCCGGATCACCCTCGTCGTCGGCGTCGGCGCCTTCTTCGACCTCTACGAGATCTTCCTCGGCGGAGTGCTCGCCGCCGTCCTCGCCGAACAGTGGCACCTCGGCCACACCGCGAAGTCCTGGGTGATCGCCGCCGGCTTCCTCGGCATGTTCGTCGGCGCGAACGTCCTCTCGGTGCTCGCCGACCGCCTGGGACGGCGCCGGATGTTCCTGGTCAACCTCGGTGCCTACTCGGTGTTCTCGCTGGCCGCCGCCTTCGCCCCCGACCTGCCGTGGCTGCTGGCGCTGCGCTTCCTGGCCGGCCTCGGCCTGGGCGCCGAACTCGTGCTGGTCGACACCTACCTCGCCGAGTTCCTGCCCCGGGCGGTACGCGGCCGGTACCTCGCCCACGCCTACACCCTGGGCTTCATCGGCGTGCCGGTCGCCGCACTGCTCGGCGCCCGGCTGGTGGCCGCGCACCGGCTGTGGGGCATCGACGGCTGGCGCTGGCTGCTGGTGGCCGGTGCGCTCGGTGCCGCCTTCATCCAGCTGATGCGCCGCCAACTCCCCGAATCCCCCCGGTGGTTGACCGTGCACGGACGGCACGAGGAGGCCGAGCGGATCGTGGCCCGGCTGGAGGAGCGGGTCGCCCGGGAGACCGGCGGCAGCCTGCCCTCCGTACCGGAGACCGAGCCGGTCCCGGAGCGGCGGGTGCCGCTCGGTGCGATGTTCCGCGGCGATTACCGCCGGCGGACCGTCATGTGGTGGATCTTCCAGGTCCTGCAGACCGTCGGCTACTACGGCTTCGGGTCACTGGCACCGGTGGTGCTCACCGCGAAGGGCCACACCGTCACCGAATCGCTGCTCTACGCCGCGCTGAGCTTCTGCGGCTACCCGCTCGGCTCCGCGCTGTCCGTCCCGCTCATCGACCGGATCGAGCGCCGCACCCTGATTATCGCCGCCGCCCTCGCCATCGCCGGCTGCGGCCTGGCCTTCGGCTTCGCCGACGCCACCTGGGCGATCGTCGCCTTCGGCTTCCTGCTGACGGTGGCGAGCAACGTCTTCTCCAACGCCTTCCACGTCTACCAGACGGAGCTCTTCCCGACCGGCCTGCGCAGCAGCGCCATCGGCATCGCCTACTCCCTCTCCCGGCTCACCTCGGTCGTCCTCCCCTTCGTCGCCCTCCCCGTCCTCACGGAATTCGGCCCCGCCGCGGTCTTCACCGGCTCCGCCGGCCTGATGCTGCTGCTCTGCGCGAACGTGGCGGCGCTGGGCCCGCGCAGTACGGGGCGCAGCCTGGAGAGGATCTGACCGGGCCGCGCCCCGCGCTGCGGTCGTTCATCCGCCGACGGAGGTCACCGACGTGCTCTCGTAGTGCTTCATCTCCTCGATGTCACCGATGTACGGCCTGACGTGAGCGAGGAAGGCGGGGAAGTGCGGGCCGCCGCGGAAGCCCTTGAGGTGGTCCTCGACGGAGGTCCATGCGATGCGGAGGATGTAGTGCTCGGGCTCCTCCACCCCGTGTGCCAAGTCGTACCCGAGGCACTCGGGCGCCGCGTCGAGCTGCTCGGCGGCCGCCGCGTACGCCTGCTCGAAGGCGGCCCGCCGCGCGGGGTCGGTGATCGTGTAGCGGATGTACTCGGTGGTCATCGCAGATTCTCCTGACGGGGAACGGGGCCGGCCCGCAGGGCGGTCGCATGGTCGGCGAGGAAGGTTTCGATCGGAAGGGCCGGACGGCCGAGCAACCGGGGCACGGTGTCGGAGACGACCCGGGCCGCACCGGCCGCGTACAGGCCGTACAGCTCGACCAGCCCGTCGGCCTGCCACGTGGACATGCCCGTGCCGAGCAGGGCGGTACGGGCCTGCTCCGGCGTGAGCGCACGGTAGGTCAGCCGCCGGCCGAGGGCCGCGCCGAGCCGCTCGGCGATCTCGTCGTGGTCCATCGCCCGCGGGCCGGTCACATCGAGGACCGCGCCCTCGTGACCGTCCGTGGTGAGCACCGCGGCGGCGACCTCGGCGACGTCGCGGGCGTCCACGTACGACACGGCGGCATCGCCGGCGGGCAGCGCCAGCGTGCCGGTGCGCCGCAGGTCCGGCAGCAGACCCAGGAAGTTCTGCAGGAACCCGTTCGGCGCGAGCACCGTCCACGGCAGGCCGCTGCCCTTGAGGTGGTCGAACGCCGCGGTGTGCGCGTCGAAGAACCGCACCGGGACGGTCCGGTGCCGCACGCCGATCGCCGCCTGGAGGACGACCTTGGGGCGGCCGGCTGCCGCGACGGCGTCGATCACGTTCCGGGCCTGCCGTGCGGCGCCCGGGCCGACCGGAGTCAGCAGGTGGACCGCCTCGATACCCTCCGCGGCCGCCGCCAGCGAGCCGGCGTCGTCCAGGTCCGCGACCACCGGCTCGACGCCGTCGTCCCACTCGGCGGGCACCCCGCCCGCGTCACGTACCAGCGCACGGACCGCGGCGCCACGGGCGCGCAGCGCGCGCACCAGCGGCCGGCCGACGGTGCCGGTCGCACCTGTCACCAGAATCATGCATCCCCCAGGGTCAACGGGCTTGCTGTGCTTGGTCGTTCAGCCCGGCCCACGCTAGGCGCGGGCCCCCTCGTCGACAAGCGCAGCTTGTTGTCGGTCGACAAGGCGGGCTTGTCGACGGGTGCGGCCGGGCGGCCCTACCATGCGGTCGCATGGAACCCGAGCTGCGCCAGATGCGGTACTTCGTGGCGGTGGCCGAGCGCCGCAGCTTCACCCGCGCCGCCGACGACGTGTACGTCGCCCAGCAGGCGCTCAGCCAGCAGATCAAGGCGCTGGAGGACACCCTCGGCGTACGGCTGCTGGACCGCACCTCCCGCCGGGTCGAGCTCACGCCGGCCGGCGCCGCCTACCTCGCCGACTGCAAGCGGCTGCTCGCCGCCGCCGGCCGCGCGGCCCAGCACGCCCGGGCGGTGGCGGACGGGGAGGCCGGCAAGCTGCGCATCGCCTACACGGTCACCGCGGTGTACGAGACCCTCCCGGCGCTCACCGCCCACCTCGCCGCCCGGGCGCCCCGGCTGAAGGTGGAGACCCGGGAGATCTTCGCCGCCGACGTCTGCCGGATGCTGCGGGAGGACCGCTGCGACCTCGCGCTCGCGCCCCGGGCCGGCTACCCGAAGGGGATCGCCCGGCGGACCGTGCGGCGCGAGGCGCTCAGGGCGGCGGTCGGCGACGGCCATCCGGCCGCCGGGGCCCCGGCCGTGGAGCTCGCCGGACTGCGCGACGAGACGTTCCAGCTGTGGCCGCGCGACATGGCGCCCGGCTACTACGACGCGGTGGCCGGTGCCTGCCGGGCCGCCGGGTTCGAGCCGGTGCTCGACGAGACCGCCTCCGGCTCCAACGCCTGGGCCGCCATCGCCGCCGGGCGCGGGATCAACCTCGTCGTGGCCTCGCTCGCCCACCAACTCCCGCGCGGCATCACGCTCGTGCCCCTCGCGGGGCCCGCCCCCGAGCTCCGCCTGGACGCCGTCTGGCGGGCCGAGCATCCGCATCCGGCGGTGACCCGCGTCCTCGACGGGTGCGCGGAGCTCTGGCCCGCGGCGCGGGCCGGCGGCGCGGTCAGTGCGCGTCCAGCGTCACCGTGAAGGAGAAGCGGTCCCCCCGGTAGTGAATGCGCGCGACGTCGACCGGGCGGCCGTCGGTGTCGTAGGTGACACCCGTGTAGTCGAGGATCGGGCTGAGGAGGGGGACCTCCAGGAGGCGGGCGGTCTCCGGGTCGGCCAGGCGGGCCTCGACCGTGTCGGTGATCCGGCTGATCCGGACGCCCACCGCGTCCCGCAGCACCTTCGTCATCGGCCAGCGCAGCAGATCCGCCGGGTCGATCCGCTCCGCGACGTCGGGGCGCACGTAGTTGCGCGCGTGATTGGTCGGCTCGCCCGTCTTCTCGTCGCTGCGCAGCCGGCGGAACCCGGCCACCTCCGTCAACCCGGGGAAGTACTCCGCCAGTTCGGCCGGGACCGCGACCGGCCCGTGGTCCAGCAGCTCGGTGCTCATCCCGGACTGCTGGGCCACGATCGCGTCCACCGAGCCGAGCAGCCGCACCGGCGCACCGCGCCGCGCACCCGGCTCGATGAACGTGCCGCGGCGCCGGTGCCGGCTGATCAGCCCCTCCGCCTCCAGCTCCTTGAGCGCCTGCCGCATGGTCAGCACGCTCACGCCGTAGTGCGCCGCGAGCGCGTCCTCGGTGGGCAGCCGCAGCGGGGCGTCCGGGGAGCGGCCCAGTATGGAGGCGCGCAACGACTGCGAGACCTGGTACCACAGCGGCAGCTTGCGGTTCAGGTCCAGCGAGTCGGGAGCGAAGGTGGTCACGAGCGGTCCCCGGATGTCACAGGCGGAAGTGGCGCTGGAGACCCTGCCACACGTCGTCGTAACCGCGCTGCAGATGGCCGGCGTCCCGGGCCTGGGCGGTGAGCGTCAGCGGCCACCGGGTCTCGAACATGAACGCCAGCCCGTCGTCGATCTTCTGCGGCACCAGCTCGGCGGCGCTCGCCTTGTCGAACGTCTCCCGGTCCGGCCCGTGCGCCGACATCATGTTGTGCAGCGACCCGCCGCCCGGCACGAAGCCCTCCGCCTTGGCGTCGTAGGCGCCCTCGATCAGCCCCATGTACTCGGTCATCACATTGCGGTGGAAATAGGGCGGCCGGAAGGTGTCCTCGCCGACCAGCCACCGCGGCGCGAAGACCACGAAGTCCACGCCGGCCAGCCCCGGGGTGTCGGACGGGGAGGTCAGCACCGTGAAGATCGACGGGTCCGGGTGGTCATAGCTGATCGACCCGATGACGTTGAAGCGCCGCAGGTCGTAGACGTACGGGACGTGGTTGCCGTGCCAGGCGACGACGTCCAGCGGCGAATGGTCGTAGGTGGCGGCCCAGAGGTTGCCGCAGAACTTGTTGACGACTTCGACCGGGCCCTCGACGTCCTCGTAGGCGGCGACCGGCGCCCGGAAGTCCCGGGCGTTGGCCAGGCCGTTGGCGCCGATCGGACCGAGGTCGGGGAGCCGGAAGGGCTGCCCGTAGTTCTCACAGACGTAGCCCCGGGCAGTCTCGTCCAGCAGCTCGACGCGGAACCGCACCCCGCGCGGGATCAGCGCCACCTCACCCGGTAGGGCGCGCAGCAGCCCGAGCTCGGTGCGCAGCAGCAGCCCGCCCCGCTCGGGGACGATCAGCAGCTCGCCGTCCGCGTCGCTGAACACCCGCCGTTCCATGGACGCGTTGGCGTGGTACAGGTGCACGGCCATGCCGCTGCGCTGCGCCGCGTCGCCGTTGCCGCCCAGCGTCCACAGCCCGTCGAGGAAGTCCGTCGGGCCCTCGGGGGCGGGCAGCGGGTTCCAGCGCAGCCGGTTGGGGTCGGGGGCGCACTCGGTGAACGGCGCCGAGCGCACCGCGCGCGGCTCGGCGCGGACGAACGGCGGGTGCGCGGCCGACGGGCGGATGCGGTACAGCCAGGAGCGGTGGTTGGCCGCCCGCGGTTCGGTGAACGCCGAACCGCTGAGCTGCTCGGCGTACAGCCCGAGCGGGGCCCGCTGGGGGGAGTTGCGGCCCGTCGGAAGCGCGCCCGGGACGGCCTCCGAGCTGTGCTCGTTGCCGAACCCGGTGGCGTACACCAGCCCTTCGGCCGTCTTCCTCGCCTGCTCGTTGGCCGTGCCTGTCATCGCGCGCTCCCGCCGCTCAAGGAATCCTATGGAAGACCTTAGGATTGCGGGAGAGGGCCGTCAACGGACACTCCCGGCCGGAAGGGCGGGCAGGATGGACGGGTGCAGCAGCCGACCCCGCGCCCCGACCGGCCGCCCCGCTCCCTGCGCCGCGCCCCCGTGCAGCGGCGCAGCGCCCAGCGCCTGGCCCGCATCCTCGACGCCTGCGCCGAACTCCTCGACGAGACCGGCTACGAGGACCTGAGCACCCGCGCCGTGGCCGGCCGGGCCGGCGTCCCGATCGGCTCGGTCTACCGCTTCTTCCCCAACAAACGGGCCATGGCGGAGGCACTCGCCCACCGCAACCTCGACGCCTACGCGGACCGGATCACCGCCCGGCTGACCGCGCCGGAGGGGCAGCGGCTGGAGTGGCGCCGGGCGATGGACGTCGTGATCGACGAGTACCTCGCCATGAAACGGACCGTGCCGGGCTTCGCCCTGGTCGAGTTCACGGTCCCCGCGCCGCGCGAGTCCCGCCAGGCGAACTACGAGGTCGCGGACCGCCTCCTGGCCCTCCTCGCGGGGCGCCTCGGCCTGGACCCGGCCGATGCGCAGCTCCGCACGGCCTTCCTCGTCGGCGTCGAAACGGCCGACGCGTTGCTGCAACTGGCATTCCGCGTCGACCCGGCCGGCGACCCGGCCATCGTCACCGAGACGAAGTCGCTCCTGCGGGCGTATTTGTCCCAGTACCTGGGGTAGTTCCCTCCCACGTACCCGTCTGTCCCGCCGCGGGGCGCTGCGCTTTGCGGTGCCTCCCACGTAGCTGTCTGTCCCGCCGTGGGGGTGGCTCGCCGTTGCGCGCTTTGCTGCGCCCCGCGCGTGGCTGTCTGTTCCGCCGCGGGGCGTCTCGTCGTTGCGCGCTTTGCGGCGCCCCGCACGTACTCGTCTTTCCCGTCGCGGGTGGTCTCGTCGTTGCGCCTGCGGCGGGCTGGGTGGGTGTTGGGTGCGGTGACGGGCCTGCGGGGCCGGTGTTTGGGACTGCTGTCGCTTTAC
>NZ_JBEZMM010000018.1:0-133858 GCF_040652715.1 Streptomyces sp. NPDC048196
GCCCTCACCGGCGAATCCACACCAACCTGGCGAACCGAAACAGGCAACCCACCCACAACAGCCTGAACCCAGATCAGACGCCCTCTTAGGGGGCGGTCGAACAGATCCCCTAAGGGACACATGCCCCCCTTCGGGGCCGCAACGGGTCAGGGGGCGGGGATATTCCCGCGGTCGGAACGGCCCGTCAGAACGGCCCCGTCAGAACGGCCCCGTCGGGGCGCCGCCCTCGGGGGGCAAGCTCAACGCCGCATTCCCAACGACCGCTTGAGGAAGTCCACCTGGAGCAGCAGGAGGTTTTCGGTCACCTGTTCCTGGGGCGTCATATGGGTCACGCCGGACAGTGGCAGGACCTCGTGCGGGCGGCCGGCCGCCAGCAGGGCCGAGGACAGGCGCAGTGAGTGGGCCACGACCACGTTGTCGTCCGCCAGGCCGTGCACGATCAGCATCGGGCGGTGCGGCTCCCGTGCCCCGGCCAGCCCCTCGTCCGTGACCAGCGAGTTCTCCGCGTAGACCGCCGGTTCCTGGTCCGGATGGCCGAGGTACCGCTCCTGATAGTGGGTGTCGTACAGCCGGAGGTCGGTGACCGGGGCGCCGACCACCGCGGCATGGAAGACATCGGGCCGGCGCAGCGCGGCCAGCCCGGCCAGGTAGCCGCCGAAGGACCAGCCGCGGATCGCCACCCGGTCGAGGTCCAGGGGAAAGGATCCGGCCAGTGCCTGCAGGGCGTGCACCTGGTCGTCCAGGGTGATCTCGGCGATCCGCCGGGAGACCGCCTTCTCCCAGGCGGGGGAGCGGCCCGGGGTGCCCCGGCCGTCCGCGACGATCACCGCGAACCCCTGGTCGGCGAACCACTGCGAGGTCAGATGCGCGTTGTGCGCGGCGACCACCCGCTGGCCGTGCGGACCGCCGTACGGGTCCAGCAGCACCGGCAGCGGACCGTCGCCCTCCGCATAGCCGTCGGGCAGCAGCACCGCGCACGGGATCTCCCGCTCGCCGGCCAGGACCAGCCGGGGCCGGGCGGTGAGCGCCGGCTCCTCGGCGTACGAGCCGATCGTGGCGAGGGTCTTCTCCCCGCCGTCCGGGTCCAGCCGGACCACGTCCACCTGGGTGCCGGGGCGCTCCAGCGACGTCTGGGAGAGCACGGTCAGCGCGCCGCCGCGCACCGCGGAGGACACCGTCGGGTACGGCCGGTCGCCCACCCGCTCCCAGCCGCCCTGGTCGCCGCTGCCGCGGAACCAGGCGCGGTAGACGCCGATGTCGTGCATGTCGGCGCCGCTCGCGGAGAACAGCACGTCCTCCTCGCCGATGTCCAGCACCGCCCGGACGTGCAGCGGCGCCCCGGTCAGCGGCCGGTCGCCGACGAACAGCTTGCGCGCGCCGCCCTCGTCGGCGATCCGCACCAGCCGGCCGTCCGGCGTCCAGGCCGGCACGCCGGGGAACGGCTCGACCCATGCCTCGTCCTCGTCCTCGTGCACGGTCCGGGTCGCGCCGGTCGCGGTGTCGACCGTCAGATAGCGCTGGTCGCGCTGGTCCCGGGCCTGGACGAGGAGCAGCGGCGGACCGGCCGCGGACCAGTGGACGCGGGCGAGGTAGGGGTAGCGGCCGCGGTCCCAGTCGATGTCGGTGCGGGAGCCGTCCAGCCCGAACAGGGTCAGCGAGACCTCGGCGTTGGCGGTGCCGGCGGCCGGGTACGCGATCCGGGCGGGCTCGCGGTCCGGGTGCGCCGGGTCGGAGATCCACCAGCGCCGCACCGGCGCCTCGTCCACCCGTGCGGCCAGCACCGCGTCGCTGTCCGGGGACCACCAGAAGCCCCGGTACCGCCCCATCTCCTCGGCCGCGATGAACTCCGCGAGGCCCCAGGTCACCTCGGGTCCGTCCGGCTCGGCCAGCACCCGGTCGGCCGTCCCGCCGCCGTCCGACGTCGTCGCGCCGTCCACCGCGACCACCCGCAGCCGGCCCTCCGCCACGAAGGCCACATGCCGGCCGTCCGGGGCAGGGCGGGGGTCCACCACCGGGCCCGGCACCGGGAGTTCACGCGTGGTGCCGGCCCGCAGCTCGGAGACGAACAGCCGGCCGGAGAGCGGGAACGCCGCCAACTCCACGGCGGCGTCCGTGGCATACCCCACGATGCCCGCCGAACTCTCCCGGCTGCGCTCGCGGCGGGCGCGCTCCTCGGGGGAGAGGTCCTCCGCCGCGCCGGCCAGCAGTGCCTGCGGATCGGCGGCGGTGAACTCCCGTCCCTCGTCCAGGTCCAGCACCCACAGCTGCTGGCTGCGCTCGGTGCCCGAGGGGGAACGGAGGAAGACGATCCGGGCGGCGTCGGGGGAGACGGTGTAGCTGCGCGGGGCGCCCAGGGTGAAGCGCTGCGTACGGGCGTACTGGCGCGGGAACGAAGGCTGTCCGGTCATGGGCCGAGCCTAGGCGAGGTGTCCCCGGATCGGGCCGCTTCGGGAGCGGGGGATTGCCCGGCTCACCGCGTCGCGCTCGTGAAGATCGTGTGCGCCCCTGCTCTGCTTCCGTGCTCCGACTTATGCGCTTGGACGGAAAGTTATGATCCCTTGCGCGTAGTGGGTACGGGGTAAAGAGCCCTTGGCATACCCCGGTGTACGGGTCCGCGACGGCGGTCCGTGCACCATCAACTCTGTTCGGGCCGTGGATACTTGGAGGTGAGCCGCCGTGGCACTCTCGATTTCGGCGGTGGTGCTGCTGGCGATCATCGTCTTCTTGCTCGTCAAGAAGGCCGGGCTGAAGGCCGTGCATGCCTTCGTCTGTATGTTGCTGGGCTTCTATCTGGCCAGCTCGTCCATCGCACCGTCGGTCAAGCAGCTGACGACGAACGTCGCCAGCATGATCGGCGGCATCAAGTTCTGAGCAGCGGGTTCCGGGCAGCGTGCCGAGCGGCGCGGGCTGAGCGGCGCGTGCTGGGCGGTACGTCCTGAGCGGTGCGTTCCGGCCGGTCCCCGGCCGGCGTACCGAGCGCGGGGTGAGGGTGTCGGTGGCGGCTCGTAGGCTTGTCCGCATGACCGCGCACCCTCCCTCCGCCCGTCGTCTCCTGCTGGTCCACGCCCATCCGGACGACGAGTCGATCAACAACGGCGTGACCATGGCCAAGTACGCGGCCGAGGGCGCGCTGGTCACCCTCGTCACCTGCACGCGCGGCGAGGAGGGCGAGGTGATCCCGTCCGAGCTCGCGCACCTCGCGCCGGACCGGGACGACACCCTCGGCCCGCACCGCGTCGGTGAGCTGGCCGCCGCCATGGCCGAGCTGGGCGTCACCGACCACCGCTTCCTCGGCGCGCCGGGCCGGTACCGCGACTCCGGCATGATGGGCGCCCCGCAGAACGACCGGCCCGACTCCTTCTGGCAGGCCCCGCTCGACGCGGCCGCCGCCGATCTGGTGGCCGTCATCCGTGAGGTCCGCCCGCAGGTCCTGGTCACCTATGACCCGAACGGCGGATACGGCCACCCCGACCACATCAAGGCGCACCGCGTGGCCATGCGCGGCGCCGAGCTGGCCGCGCGGGCGGATTTCCGGCCGGAGCTGGGCGGCGCGTATGCGATCGGGAAGATTTACTGGAACTGCAACCCCCGTTCCGTGGTCGAGGAGGGCTTCGCGCGGCTGCAGGCGGCCGGGCACAGCTTCCCCGGCGTGGCCACCGTCGACGACGTACCGGGGGTGGTGCCGGACTCCGAGGTCACCGCCTCGATTTCCGGCGGCCCGGCGTACGCCACCGCCAAGGCGGCGGCGATGCGCGCCCACTACACCCAGATCGCGGTCGACGGGCCGTTCTTCGCGCTCTCCAACGACTTGGGGCAGCCGCTGTTCGGCACGGAGCACTATCGGCTGGTGCACGGAGTTCCAGGGGTGGCGGCCGGGGACCGTGAGGACGACCTCTTCGCGGGTATCGGCGAAATGGTGGGTATGGAGGAGAGTGCCCGGATCGAGGAGGCGGCGGAATGAGCACGGCGAAGGGCGGCAACGGCGGCGCGGCCGCTGACGACGGCAAGGGCGGCGCGGCCGGGAGGGGGCGCTCGCGCGCGACGTCCGGCGGCGGGCCCGGGCCCGGAGGGCGGTCCGGCGCACCGGCCGCACCCGCGGCCGGGCCGGCACCGCTCACCCCCGGCCGGATCGGCATATACGTCCTGCTCCTGGTCGCGGGCGTGCTGGTGGCGCTGGCCGGGACGCTGGTGCAAGCCGCCTGGTTCCCGGGCGGATTGGTGCTGGCCCTGGCGGCCGTCGGCGGCCTCTTCTACGGCGGCACCCGGGCGAGTGGCACCACCGCCGGCGCGCTGGTGCCCGGCGCGGCCTGGCTGGTGACGGTGTTCGTGCTGCTGAGCGACGTCCGGCCGGAAGGCGACTTCCTCTTCGGTCCCGGCGCCGGCTCCTACGTCTTCCTGCTGGGCGGCATCGTGGTGGCTGTGATCTGTGCCACCGCGGCCCAGATGCGCACGATGGGCGCCCGGCCCGGCCGAGTTGGCGGATGACGTGGTGCATACCGGGACGAATGCCGTGCGGGTCCGGGCCAACGGCCCCGGTCCAGGGGGTTCGCCCATGGCGGCGGTGTTCGTAAGCTCCCCGGGTGTCCGCCTGCGGCGGACAGTATGGTGGTGCGCGCCGTCGCGCCGCCCTGGGGGCACCCTCCGGTCCTGAGACCGGGGATCATCTCTGACGAGCGGCGGAGCGCCAACCGGGAGAACCTGCTTTGAGTCGTGAATCTGACAGTTCGTCCTCCGGCCCGCGGGGCCGTGGCGGAGCCGCGTACCCGTCGGGGACGCCGCCGTACGGCTCGCCCAGGGGAGACGCCGACGAGGGGCTGGCGCCCGGTGCCGCGGCGCAGCCGGAGGAGCCCAAGACCGAGACCACGCTGACGACGCGGATCAAGATCAACATTCCGGGCTCCCGCCCGATCCCGCCGGTCGTCGTGCGCAAGCCCGTCGGTGAGGAGTCCGGTATGAACGCATCGGCCGCTTCCGGCGGTTCCCGCGGCGCCCCGCGCCCGGCGCGCGGTGCCGAGCGCGGTGCCGAACGCACCGGCAGCACCCCCCGCCCGGAGGCCGCCGCGGACGACGCCACCACGGGCGGCCGCGGCGACAAGACCAGCGACTGGTTCGCGCCGCGCAAGCCGCAGGCCGGACCGCCCCCGGCGGCCGGCTCGTCGTCGAGCACCGGATCGCACCCCGCGCCGCCCGCCCCGGGCGGCCCGACCCCGCCGCGCGGCCCGTCGGGCACCGGCGCGCCCCAGCGCCCCGACCTGCCGTACTTCTCCGACGCCCCGGTGGCGCAGGGCAGCGGCTCGCCGTTCGACGAGGGCGGCCGGCCCGGTGGCCCCTCGCCCTTCGACGGCGGGCAGCCGGACGCCGGTTCGCCCTTCGACGGCGGCCCGCGGGACGCCGGTTCGCCGTTCGACGGCGCGGGGCACGGCAGCGCCTCGCCGTTCGACGCGCCCCCCGGCGTGGCCCCGGACCACAGCCCCTTCGACGCCCCGGTGGGCCCGGGCGGACCCGCCGGCCCCACCACGGGCCCGGCCAAGGGCGACTCGGCACTCAACCTCCCGCCCGGCTTCGGCGGCCCGGCACCGAAGATCGACGACACCGCCGAACTCACCCCGCAGGCCCCCGGACCGCTGACCGGCCCGGGCAGCGGCCTCGGCGCCGGCGGCATCTCGGGCGGCCTGCCCGGCTCGCAGGCCGGCCCGGCCGCCGGTGGCCCGAAGGGCGGCACCCGGGGCCAGGCGCCCGGCCGCCGCGACCGGGTGTCCGGCGACACCCTGGTCAGCGGCATCCCGGCGACCCCCGGGGCGGACGGCCCGTCGGCCCCCTCGCCGTTCGCCTCCGCACCGGGTGACGGCGACAGCGCGGCCCCCAAGCCACGGCCCAAGATCCCCGAGCCGATCAACCCGCCCAAGAAGGGCCGCAACAAGCTGGTCCTGGCGGCCGTCGCGGTCGTCGTCCTGGCCGGCGTCGCCTACGGCGCGGGCCTGCTGCTCGACCACGCCGACGTGCCCAACGGCACCACCGCGCTCGGCGTGAACATCGGCGGCGCCACCAAGGAAGAGGCCGTCAAGAAGCTGGAGTCGGCGCTCAAGGACCGCCGCACCGCGCCGCTCAAGCTCACCGTCGACGGCAAGGCCGCGACCCTGCTGCCGGCCAAGGCGGGCCTGGACATCGACCCGCAGGCGACGGTCCGCAACGCGGCCGGCCGGGACTACAACCCGGTCTCCGTCATCGGCTCGCTGTTCGGCGTCGACCGGACGGCCAAGCCCGCCATGGTCGTCGACGACGAGAAGCTGGCGGTCGCGCTGGAGAACATCGCCGGCCCCGGCGGCGCCGCCGAGGACGGCGGGATCACCTTCGAGAACGGCAAGGCGGTGCCCCACTACGGCGTCCCGCACAAGGCGATCGACGTCAAGTCGTCCCGCCAGAAGGTCGCCGACGCCTACCGTGAGCGGGTCACCAACGGCACCGACACCCCCGTGGTGCTCGCCGCCGGCACCCAGCAGCCGCGGGTGAGCAAGGCCGCGGTGGACCGGGCGATGAAGCAGTACGCCGAGCCCGCCATGTCCGGCCTGGTGACGGTCCGTACGGGCGCCCACGCGGTCTCCTTCAGCCCGCAGAAGTCCATCCCGAAGTTCCTGTCGTTCAAGATCGGCAGCAACGGCGAGCTGGTGCCGTACTACGACCGGGCGGCCCTGAAGCAGCTCTACGGCGACACCTTCAACGGCGTCCTGCTCACCAAGGGCGACGGCTCGAAGAAGCCGATCACGGTCGAGGAGGTGGCCAGCGCGGTCGCCAAGGCGCTGCTCGGCCGCACCCCCGCCGAGCGGATCCAGACCATCGGCGCGGACGGCTGACGGACCGTAGGCACCCGGCCGGCCACCGGCCCGAGGCCCCCTGGAGGCACTCCCGGCGCACCGCCCCGGGAGAACCCCTAGGGGGCCTCCCCCATGACAGATGTCATGCCGGAGTGGGTACGTCCGACACTGCCGGGCACCGGGGCGCGACCGGGAAGCTGGCACCATGACGACGACAGCGACCAGCACAGTCACCGCCGCCCAGGAGGCGGGCCGGGCACCGGTGGTCAGCTTCCGTCAGGTCAGCAAGAGCTACGGCGCGGTGCGCGCGGTCGCCGACCTGAACCTGGAGCTGCACCCCGGCGAGACCGTCGCCCTCCTCGGCCCGAACGGCGCCGGCAAGTCCTCCACCCTCGACCTGCTGCTCGGCCTGCGCAGCGCCGATGCCGGCACGGTGACCCTCTTCGGCACCACCCCGCAGCGCGCCATCGAACAGGGCAGGGTCGGCGCGATGCTGCAGAGCGGCGGCCTGATGGAGGGCGTCAAGGTCCGGGAGCTGGTGAAGCTGGCCCGCGATCTGCACCCGCGCGGCGCTCCGCTCGACGAGGTCCTGGCCACCGCCGGCATCACCGAGATCGCCGACCGCATGGTCGACAAGCTCTCCGGCGGCCAGGAACAGCGGGTCCGCTTCGCGCTCGCCACCGCCGGCGCCAACGACCTGATCGTGCTGGACGAGCCGACCACCGGCATGGACGTGACGTCCCGGCAGACCTTCTGGGGCGCGATGCGCAAGCAGGCCCAGCAGGGCCGCACGGTGCTGTTCGCCACCCACTACCTCGAAGAGGCCGACGCGATCGCCGACCGGGTGATCGTGCTGCACCGCGGCCGGGTGCTGGCCGACGGCACCGCCGCCGAGATCAAGGCCCGGGCCGGCGCCCGCCGGGTCACCTTCGACCTCGACGAACCGGCCGACCACGACGCGCTGCACGGCCTGCCGCACCTGACCTCGCTGACCGTGTCCGACAGCGGCTCCGCCGCGGGCTCCCGCCGCACCGTCCGGATCCAGTCCCGGGACGCCGACGCCACCGTGCACGCCGTCTACCGCCTCGGCCTCTACCCGCACAACCTGGAGGTCTCCGGCCTCGGCCTGGAGCAGGCCTTCATCGCCCTGACCACCGCGTCCGACCAGAGCCCCGCCACCGCCGAGGAGGCGGCCCGATGACCACCCTGATCAAGCTGGAGATCGTCCGCGCGCTGCGCAACAAGAAGTTCATGTTCTTCTCGGTGATCTACCCGCCGGCGCTGTACCTGATCATCGCCGGCGGCGCGGACAGCACCCCGATCCCCGGCATGAAACTGAACATGGGGCTGTACTTCATGGTGTCCATGGCAGCATTCGGTGCCATGACCGCCGTGCTGCTGGGCAACAGCGAGCGCATCGCCAAGGAGCGCGAGAAGGGGTGGGTGCGGCAGCTGCGGCTGACCGCCCTGCCGGGCCGCGGCTACGTCGCCGCCAAGGTGGCCGCCGCCGCGACCGTCAGCCTGCCGTCGATCGTGCTGGTCATGCTCGCCGCCGCGGTCGTCAAGGGCGTCCGGCTGGAGGCCTGGCAGTGGCTGGCGATCGCCGCCGGCACCTGGCTCGGCAGCTTCGTCTTCGCCGCCCTGGGCGTCGCCATCGGCTACCTGGCCACCGGTGACGCGGTCCGCCCGATCGCCATGCTGATCTACTTCGGCCTGGCGTTCCTCGGCGGCCTGTGGATGCCGCTGACGATCCTGCCGCAGTGGGTGCAGGACATCGCCGAATGGCTGCCCACCCACGCGTACACGGCGCTCGGCACCGCCGTCGAGGCCGGTGGCGCCCCGCACATGAAGGACATCGCCCTCCTCGCCGGCTACCTGGTGCTGTTCGCCGGCGGCGCGGCCTGGCTCTACCGGAAGGACAGCCGCCGGGCATGAACGGAGCGGAGACCGACGACAACCCGGTGATGATCGGCACCCCGCCGCGCACCCGCCGCCAGGCGCTGGTGAAGTCCGGCTGGATCGTCATCTGGTTCCTCTACCTCGCCGGCCCCATCGGGAGCCTGGCCGAGGGCGGGCTGTCCCCGGCCCGCGAGGTGCTGGGCTGGAGCGGTCTCCTGACGTTCGTCGGCGTCTACTTCGTCCTGGTCTTCCGGCACATGGCCCACCGGCCGGTGCCCTCGGGCGTGATCCGGGCGGCCGTGGTCTTCATCGCGGCGCTGGCCGTGCTGCTGGCCTCGACGCTCGGCCCGAACTGGCTGGTGCTCTTCACGTTCGTGTGCGTCGCGGTCGCGGTCACCCAGCCCTTCCGGACGTCCCGGTGGGCCATCCCCGCACTGACCGCCGTCCTCGTCCTGGTCGGCACGCGCTACCCGGACGTCCGGATCTACCTCTTCGCGTACGCCCTGCCCTGCCTGCTCAGCGGCTTCGCGATGGTCGGCGTGCAGCACCTGATCCGTACGACCCAGGAACTGCGCGCCGCCCGCCAGGAGGTCGCCCGGCTCGCCGCCAACGACGAGCGGCTGCGGCTCGCCCGCGATCTGCACGACCTCCTCGGCCACTCGCTCTCCCTGATCACGCTCAAGAGCGAGCTGGCCGGCCGGATGCTGCCGGACCGCCCGGACGACGCCGCCCGCCAGGTGGCCGACATCGAACGGGTCAGCCGGCAGGCGCTGGTCGACGTGCGGGAGGCGGTCACCGGCTACCGCCGCCCCCGGATCGCCGTCGAGCTGGCCGGGGTCCGGGCCGCACTGCGCACCGCCGGCATCACCGCCGCCGTCGACCCGGCGCTGGACGACGAGCACCGGGGCCTCGCGGCCGACGAGGAGACCGCGCTGGCCTGGGCGCTGCGCGAGGCGGTCACCAACGTCGTCCGGCACAGCTGCGCCCACCGCTGCGAGGTGCTGCTGACCGAGGAGTGGGAGGCCGACGAGCGGCGCTACCTGTGCCTGGCGGTCATCGACGACGGCATCGGACCGCCGCGCGGCGGCGGACACGACGGCAACGGCCTGACCGGCCTGCGCGAGCGACTGGCCCTGACCGACGGCCGGCTGGAGACCGGCCCGGCCCCGCGCGGCCGCGGCTTCGCCCTGCGCGCCTACGTGCCGCTGGCCGCCCCGGCCCCCTCACCGCCCGCCGCCGAGACCTTCCCGGAGCCGCTGCCGGACCAGGCGTAGCCCCCGGCCGTACGCCCACCCGGCGGGCCGCGCCCACCCTCTAAGCTGACCGGCATGATCAGGGTGTTGCTGGCCGAGGACCAGTCGATGGTCCGGGAGGCGCTGGCCGCGCTGCTGTCACTGGAGGCGGACCTGGAGGTCGTCGCACAGGCGGCGCGCGGCGACGAGGTGGTGGCCACCGCGCGGGCACACGACGTGCACGTCGCCCTGCTGGACATCGAGATGCCGGGCCTCACCGGCCTGGACGCGGCGGCCGCGCTGCGCCGCGAGCTGCCCGGCGTGAAGATCGTCATCCTCACCACCTTCGGCCGCCCCGGCTATCTGCGCCGCGCCATGGAGGCCGGCGCGGACGCCTTCCTGGTCAAGGACGCCCCGGCGGCCCGGCTCGCGGACGCGGTGCGCCGGGTGCTGCGCGGCGAGCGGGTCATCGACCCGGCGCTGGCGGCGGCCGCGCTGGCCGACGGCGCCAGCCCGCTCACCGAGCGCGAACGGGAGGTGCTGCGGACCGCCGCGGACGGCTCCACCAACGCCGAGATCGCCGCCGCCCTCCACCTCTCCCAGGGCACGGTCCGCAACTACCTGTCCACCGCCATCCAGAAGACCGGTGCCCGCAACCGCGCCGAGGCGGTCCGCACGGCCCGCGACAAGGGCTGGCTGTAAGCACCCCGGGGCACCGCCCCGCGCGCCAGGGCCGCCGGCCCCGGGACCTTCTCCCCGGTGCGCCGTCGGGTGCCGTCCCGCAGGCTTGAAGTGTTATGCCCCTCAACCGCGCCCCGGAGGGCGGCCGCGGCACCACCGTGGTGCTGATCCTCGTGATCGTCGGCGTCACGGTCCTGGACGCGGTCGACATCGGCCCCGAACTGCACCAGTCCGCCTTCCTGGGCATCGCCCCGCTGTACGCCGCGCTGCGCTGCTCCCTGCGGCGGACCGTCCTGGTCGCGGCCGTCTACCTGCTGTGCCTGACGTACGTCGACACCTTCACCACCGTCGACTGGGCCCCGGTCAGCCGGACCACCGCCGTCTTCGGGGCCTGCCTGGCGGCGGCCTTCTCCGTGATGCTGTGCCGCGTCCGGCTCCAGCGGGAGGCGCTGCACGCCCGGACCAGCCTGGTGGCCGACACCGTGCAGCGGGCCATGCTGCGCGAGCTGCCGCTGCGCGCCGGCCCGGTCGAGGCGTACGGCTTCTACGTCTCCGCCCAGGAAGGCGCCCGGGTCGGCGGCGACATCTACGAGGCCGTCGACACCCCGCACGGACTGCGGCTGATGATCGGCGACGTCCAGGGCAAGGGCATGCCGGCGATCGGCGCCGGGCTGGAGGTGCTGGCGGCGTTCCGGGAGGCCGCGCACTACCACGACGCCCTGGAGACGGTGGCCGACCGGATGGAGCAGGCGCTGGCCCGCTACAACACGCGCTCGGCCGAGCAGGGCACCGACGAGCGGTTCGTCACCGCGCTCCTGATGGAGGTGCGGGACGGCGGCGCCGGACCGCCGCGCGGCCGGGTGCTGTCCTGCGGCCACATCCCGTACTACCTGATCCGCGACGGCGCGGTGTACGAGCGCCAGGACGGCGAGGGCGGGCTGCCGCTGGGCCTGGGCACGCTCGGCGGCGAACCGCGGCGCGGCGTGCCGGTCCGCCCGGAGCCCGGCGACCGGATCCTGCTGTGCACGGACGGCGTGACCGAGGCGCGCGGCCCGGACGGCACCTTCTACCCCCTGGGCGAGCGGCTGGCCGGCTGGACCCGGCTGGCACCGCCCGAACTGGCCCGCACGCTGCGGGCCGACCTGGAGGGCTTCACCGGCGGCGACCTCAAGGACGACGCCACGGTCCTGGTCGTCGGCCGCCTGGCGGAGACGGCTCAGTTGAGCATCGCGCGGGCCGCCGCGGCCTGACGGCGAATCGCCTCCGCACCGGCCGGGTCGACCGCCGCCACCACCTCGGCGTACTCCGTCAGCTCCGCCGCCCCTTCGAGGAACTCCCCGCGCCGGACCAGGAGTTGGGCCCGCTCCAGGCGCAGCCGCGCGGGACGGCTGGGCAGCAGCAGCGCCAGGTCCAGCGCCCACAGCTGCACCGCGCTGTGCTCGGGCCGGGCCTCGGCCCAGGCCCGGATGTTGTTGAGCACCCGCAGCACGATCTCCAGCGGACCGGCCGGGGCCGTCATCGGCCGGGTCAGCTGCCCGCCGGTCGCCCCCGCGACCAGCAGCGCCGCGTCCTCGTCGGTGAGCAGCCGCCCGCCGGCGAACGGATCGGCGAGCACATGCGCCCCGGCCGGATCACCGAAGCCGACGACGAAATGGCCCGGCAGCGCCACCCCGTACACCGGCGCGCCGGCCCGCCGGGCGACCTCCATCCACACCACCGACAGCAGGATCGGCAGCCCGCGGCGGCGCCGCAGCACCTCGTGCAGCAGCGAGGAGGACAGCCGCCGGTAATCGGCGGGCGAGCCGCCGAAACCGCAGCGGGTGCCGAGCAGCTCGGCCAGATTGCGGGCCCAGGCCCCCGGGCCGCCCGCCGGGTGGTACGGCAGCAGCCCGGCCAGCCGGTCCAGCTCGATCTGGGCCGCGTCCAGGCCGGCCTCGTCCAGTCCGGGATCGGCCTCGGCCGCCACCAGCAGGCAGAGCAGGGACAGATCGGGCCGCTCCTCGCGGGCGGCCGCCGCGAACCGGCGCCGCCGCGCGGCCCGCGCGTCCGGCTCCGGCCCGGGTTCCTCGGGCGTACGGGATGCCATACCCGACCGATACCCGTTCAGCGCCCGCCGGGCAGGGCCCGCCGGTAGTGGTAGCCGTGGTGGTCGGTGAAGCCGAGCCGCTCGTAGAGCGCCAGCGCGCCCTCGTTGTCCGCCTCGACCTGGAGGTACGCCGCGGAGGCGCCCTCCTCCAGCGCCCGTTCGGCGAGGGCCGCCATGACCAGTGAGGCCAGCCCCTGCCGCCGCTCGGCCGGGGCCACCTCGATCGCCGCGAAGCCGGCCCAACGGCCGTCGACGACCAGCCGCCCGATGGCCGCCGTGCCGCCGCCCTCGCCCCGTACCGTCGCGAACCACACCGACGGGCCGCCGGTCAGCACCTGCCAGGCGGTCGGGGTGGGGCCGCCGGCGTCACCGGTCCGGTTGTAGAGGGCCAGCCAGGCGTCGCCCGGCTGGCGGGAAAGCGTGACGCGGGAGAGGTCCGCGTCGGTGTCGGCCAGCGGGGCCAGCGCCGAGATCAGGACCCGGGTGTGCGCCTCGGCGGTCCAGCCGCGCCGCGCCAGTTCCGCGGCCAGCGCGTCGTCGGCGTCCGGGCGGCCGGTGGCGACCGTGATCAGCGGCGGCAGCCCGCGCGCCGCGTACCACTGCGCGATCCGCTCCAGCGCGGTGTCCAGCGGCACCCCGGGATCGCCGAGCGGCAGCACGGAATTGCCCCGCCTGGTGAAGCCCACCCGTCGCCCGGCCACCACCCCTCCGGGACCGGCTTCGCCGGGCACCTCCTGCACGCTGGCCCGCAGCGTCCACTCCCCGAGACGCTCGCTCTCGGTGGCCGGCCAGCCGCGCGCCGCGACCTCCTGGAGCTCGCGCGCGCCGGCGGAGGGGACCTTTCGGCGGGGCCGGGCGGCGGGAATCACCTTGGCGGCGACCAGCGAGGACTCCTCGATCCGTACGCACTCACCGGAGCGGCGTGTGATGCTCAGCACACCCTCGTCCCACGATGTGAGCACCCCGACCGCGTCCGTGAACGCCGCTCCCCCCTCCCGGTCCCCGGTGAGGCGCCGGACGGATACCCTTTTGCCCACGTCAGCACGGGTGATGCGGACCTCCGCGCGACCGCCGGCCAGGAATTCCATCGCTCAAACCGCCCCTCTTGTTCGTCTCGTGCCCGGGAACGGAGATACTAGGTGGCGGGCATCGACGACGCCGCGCTCCCGCGCGCCCTGCGGCGGTACCGCCAATCGGTCCGCCGGCCCTAACGAGGAGGAACGACAGCGTGACCTACGTCATCGCGCAGCCTTGTGTCGACGTCAAGGACAAGGCGTGCATCGAGGAGTGCCCGGTCGACTGCATCTACGAGGGCTCCCGGTCCTTGTACATCCACCCGGACGAATGCGTCGACTGTGGCGCCTGTGAGCCGGTCTGCCCGGTTGAGGCCATCTTCTACGAGGACGACACTCCGGAGGAGTGGAAGGACTACTACAAGGCGAACGTCGAGTTCTTCGACGAGCTGGGCTCGCCCGGTGGCGCCAGCAAGCTCGGCCTGATCGAGCGCGACCACCCCTTCATCGCAGCGCTGCCGCCGCAGAACCAGTAACCGACCGGGCGGAGGGAGCCGGCCGGCTTCCCCTCCCCGGCGTCATCAGCGGCCGCACGGCGCCGCCACGGTCCCGTACGGCCCGATCGCCTTGATCGCCGCCGTACGGGACCGAGGCGTTTGCCGCACCGAGGAAAGTGAGCCACCCCGTGTCCGCAGTCTCCGCACGCCCACCCGCCGCCCACCACCGCCCTTCCACGGCGTCGCTTCGCGACCGTCTTCCGGTCTTCCCCTGGGACAAGCTGGAGCCGTACAAGAAGACGGCCGCCGCGCACCCGGACGGGATCGTCGACCTCTCCGTCGGCACCCCGGTCGACCCGGTCCCCGAGCTGGTCCAGAAGGCGCTGATCGACGCGGCGGACTCCCCGGGCTATCCGACGGTCTGGGGCACCCCCGCCCTGCGCGACGCGATCACCGGCTGGCTGGAGCGCCGTCTGGGCGCCCGCGGGGTCACCCACCACCACGTCCTGCCGATCGTCGGCTCCAAGGAGCTGGTGGCCTGGCTGCCGACCCAGCTGGGCCTCGGCCCCGGCGACAAGGTCGCCCACCCGCGCCTGGCCTACCCCACCTACGAGGTCGGCGCCCGCCTGGCCCGCGCCGACCACGAGGTCTACGACGACCCGCGCGACCTGGACCCGACGCACCTGAAGCTGCTCTGGCTGAACTCGCCGTCCAACCCGACCGGCAAGGTCCTGTCCAAGGACGAGCTGACCGGCATCGTCGCCTGGGCCCGCGAGCACGGCGTGCTCCTGGTCTCCGACGAGTGCTACCTCGAACTGGGCTGGGAGGCCGACCCGGTCTCGGTCCTGCACCCGGACGTCAACGGCGGCTCGTACGACGGCCTGGTCGCGGTCCACTCGCTCTCCAAGCGCTCCAACCTGGCGGGCTACCGCGCGGCCTTCCTGGCCGGCGACCCGGCCGTCCTCGGCCCGCTGCTGGAGATCCGCAAGCACGGCGGCATGATGACCTCGGCGCCCACCCAGGCCGCGGTGGTGGCGGCGCTCGGCGACGACACGCACGTCCACGAACAGCGCGAGCGCTACGCGGCCCGCCGTACGGCGCTGCGCGAGGCGCTGCTCGCCGACGGCTTCCGCATCGAGCACAGCGAGGCGTCGCTCTACCTGTGGGCGACCCGCGACGAGGCCTGCTGGGACACCGTCGGCGCCCTCGCCGAGCGCGGCATCCTCGTCGCCCCCGGCGAGTTCTACGGCGCCGCGGGCGAGCGGTTCGTCCGGATCGCGTTCACGGCCACCGACGAGCGGGTGGCCGCCGCGGTGGGCCGCCTGGCGGGATGACCGCCGCCTGACGCCACGCATACAGGGGCCCGGGGAGACACCCTCCCCGGGCCCCTGCGCGTCGCCGGCGCGTCCTTACGCCTGGCCGCCGACCGGCAGCCCGCCGAGCAGCCCGCCCGGCGCCTGCTTGCCGAGCAGCCCGGTGGCCTTGCCGGCCAGCGCGTCGGGCGCGCCCAGCAGCCCGGCGGCCTTCCCGGCCAGCGCGTCCGGCGCGCCGAGCAGCCCGCCGGCCGCCTTGAGCGGCAGCGAGTCGGTCGAGAGCCCGTCCTTGGCGACCGGGCGCACCACCTTCTCGGCCTTGTCCGTCGCGCCCTGGGTGAGCGGCATGGCCTTCTTGACGACCGGGCCGGCCGTCTCGACCAGCGCCGGGGCGAGCTTGGTCGCCGCCTTGTTGCCGGCCTCGTTCAGCACGCCGACGCCGTGGTGCGCGGCGCGGTCGAGGGTGTCGCCCGTCTTGTGGGAGTCCAGGGGCGCCGTGAGTCCGCCGAGCAGGTCGGGTGCCTTGACAGGCAGGTTCGCTGCGCTCGCGGTACCGGCCGCAGCGATCACGGGAGCGGCGCCTGCTGCGACGAGCAGGGCGGCTCGGGCGATCCGACGCGTTACGGGGAGGGACATGGTGCTCCTTTTACGGAGAAGGACTCGGACTTCTGACAGATGTGCTGTGCCATGTCCGCCGGGCGGACGCCTTGACTACCGCGCCAGACCCCCGAAGGTTGCGGTGAACTCCGGTAAAGAGTTGGTAACGCATCGCATAATCGGGCGTGCCGAAAGAAGGGCGATATGGACACGCATCCGCGGGTGCGGAAACGTCACGGCCCTTGTCCTGCAAGGGAATTGACGGGAAAGACATTTCCCCGGACGTCAACTCGCGCCATTTCCAAGGAAATTGCCGCCGCCGGTGCTCCCGGGGAACCCTTACGGGCGATGCCGCAAACTATTGCGCGGTGATGATACGAACGTCGCGCCCGTCCGCCGCGGAACCACCCGGCCGGTTCTGCCAGCCCTTCCCCGAATCGGCCGCCGTCCACGTCCGGCCGGCGTAAGAGATCTGTTCGATGCGCAGCTCCGCGGAGTGCGCCATCGCCCAGGTCGCCAGCTCCCAGCCGCGCCGGGCACCCTCGGAGCCCGGGACTGCGCCCTGCCCGCCCGGCCCCACCGGCACCGTCAGCCCGCGGCCCCCGCCCGCACCGCGGCCCCCGGCGGCGTCCGTCCGCGGCAGCACCCCGGCCCCGAACTCCCGCACCAGCTTCTCCCGCACCGTCGCGGCGCCACCCGCCCGGCTGTCCTCCGGCCGGCTCTCCGTGCAGGTCATCGCACCCGGGTCGCGCCCGGTCAGCGCGCCGGTCAGCCGCGCGGCGTTCGCCTCGTGCTTCGCGTACGCCTGCGGATAGCCGCTGCGCTGCACCTTCTGCGCGGCGACGGTCAGCGGCAGCCGGGAGTAGCCGGGCACCTTCGCCAGATGCCGGTAGAACTCCCCGGCCGAGTAGACCGGGTCCATGATCTGCCGCACCGTGCCCCAGTCCTGGGACGGCCGTTGCTGGAAGAGCCCGACCGAGTCCCGGTCGCCGAATTCGATGTTGCGCAGCCCGGACTCCTGCATCGCGGTCGCCAGCGCGATGGTCACCGCACGTTCCGGCAGGCCCCGCGAGGACGCCACCGCCGAGATCGTCGCGGCGTTCGCGGCCTGCTCCGGCGACAGCTCGTACGCCTCCTCGTCCCCTTCGGCGCGCACCGTGCAGTGCGGCGCTCCGGGGCCGCCGGTGATGTACTGCACCAGGAGGTAGCCGGCCAGCCCGAGCAGTACGGCGAAGGCTGCGGCGAAACGCCACAGACGCGTGCGGCGGACGGCAAAAGCGGGGCGGGCGGACACGAGCCCACCGTACTGGAGTGCTGCCGATAGGGTCGGAACCATGGAGCGCACCACACATCCCCCGGTCCTCGACCTGTCGCTCGACGCCGCCGCGCTCACCGCGCAGCTGGTCGACATCCCCTCCGAGAGCGGCAACGAGAAGGACCTCGCCGACGCGGTCGAGAACGCCCTGCGCGCCCTGCCGCACCTGACCGTCGACCGGTACGGCAACAACGTGGTGGCCCGTACGCAGCTCGGCCGCGACGAGCGGGTGGTGCTCGCCGGACACCTCGACACCGTGCCGATCGCGGACAACGTGCCCTCCCGGCTCGACGAGGACGGCGTCCTGTGGGGCTGCGGCACCAGCGACATGAAGTCCGGCGTCGCCCTCCAGCTGCGGATGGCCGCCACGGTCCCCGCGCCCAACCGGGACCTCACCTTCGTCTTCTACGACAACGAAGAGGTCGCCGCGCACCTCAACGGCCTCGGCCGGGTCGCCGACGCCCACCCCGAGTGGCTCACCGGCGACTTCGCCGTCCTCCTGGAGCCCTCCTACGGCCAGGTGGAGGGCGGCTGCCAGGGCACCCTCCGGGTCCTGCTGCGCACCACCGGGGAGCGCGCGCACTCCGCCCGCAGCTGGATGGGCGCCAACGCCCTCCACGCCGCCGCCCCGATCCTGGCGAAGCTCGCCGCCTACGAGCCGCGCCGGCCGGTGATCGACGGCCTCGAATACCGCGAGGGCCTCAACGCCGTCCGCATCGAGGGCGGCGTCGCCGGCAACGTCATCCCCGACGCCTGCACGGTCACCGTCAACTTCCGCTACGCCCCCGACCGCACCCCGGACGAGGCGATCGCCCACGTCCGCGAGGTGTTCGCGGACTGCCCGGTCGACGAGTTCGTGATCGACGACCACTCCCCGGGCGCGCTGCCCGGGCTGTCGCACCCCGCGGCCAAGGCGTTCATGGCGGCCGTCGGCGGCATCGCGATGCCCAAGTTCGGCTGGACCGACGTCTCCCGTTTCAGCGCCCTGGGCGTCCCGGCCGTCAACTACGGCCCGGGGGACGCGCTGCTCGCGCACAAGAAGGACGAACGGGTCGAGACCGGGCGCATCGCGCACTGCGAGGAGCGGCTGCGCGCCTGGCTCACCGCCTGAGGAGCCGGCACACGCCCCCGGGACCGGTCGCCGACCCCGGGCGGACCAGCCGAATTCCCCTGCGCTTCAGGCCGTCGGATCTACGCTGAAACGGCAAACGATCGTCAGCGGAGGGAGCATGTCATGGCCAGTCCCGAGGGAGCACCGGCCCCCGGTGAGCAGCGGCTGGGTCGCGTTCTGCGCCGCCACGACCAGGTGCAGGCCGGCACCACCGACCAGCGGCTGCTGGACTCCGCAGGCCCCTCCGAGTGGGTGCACACCGACCCCTGGCGCGTGATGCGCATCCAGTCGGAGTTCGTCGAGGGCTTCGGCGCGCTGGCCGAGCTGGGCCCGGCCGTCAGCGTCTTCGGTTCGGCCCGTACGCCGCGCGACTCCAAGGAGTACGAGATCGGCGTGCGGATCGGACGGGCCCTGGTGGAGGCGGGCTTCGCGGTGATCACCGGCGGCGGCCCGGGCGCCATGGAGGCCGCCAACAAGGGCGCCCACGAGGCCGGTGGCACCTCCGTCGGACTGGGCATCGAGCTGCCCTTCGAGCAGGGCATGAACCCGTACGTGAACCTCGGTGTCGACTTCCGGTACTTCTTCGTCCGCAAGACGTGTTTTGTGAAGTACGCCCGGGGATTCGTGGTGTTGCCCGGTGGGCTGGGCACCCTCGACGAGCTCTTCGAGGCGCTCACCCTCGTCCAGACCCGCAAGGTCACCCGCTTCCCGATCGTGCTGTTCGGCACCGACTACTGGTCCGGTCTGGTCGACTGGCTGCGCGACACCCTCATCGCCCAGGGCAAGGCGTCGATGCACGACCTGGAGCTGTTCCACCTCAGCGACGACGTGGACGAGGCGATCACGCTGGTGACCAAGGAGGTCGGCATCCAGCCCTGATCCGGCCCTGAGCCCGGCCCGGTCGGTCGGGCGTCCCTCAGGCCAGGCCCCGGCGGGCGACCGCCGGTGGCCGGTGGCCGGCGATCGAGGAGACCATGTCGAGGATCTGGCGGGTCTCGGCGACCTCGTGGACGCGGTAGACCTGGGCACCCAGCCAGGCCGAGACGGCCGTGGTCGCGAGGGTGCCCAGCAGCCGCTCTTTGACCGGCCGGTCGAGCGTCTCGCCGACGAAGTCCTTGTTGGAGAGCGAGACCAGCACCGGCAATGGGGTATCCCCTGCTCGGGCGAAGCCGAGAGCTTGGGGAACGGCCGCGGTCATCTCGTCCAGCCGGCGGGTCGCCTCCAGACTGTGCCGGGTGTTCTTGCCGAAGTCGTGCCCCGGGTCGATCAGGATCGCGTCCCGCCGCACGCCCAACTCCACGGCCCGCTCCGCCAGTCCGAGGGTGACCCGCAGGATGTCGGCCATCACGTCGTCGTAGCCGACCCGGTGCGGGCGGGTGCGCGGCTCGACCCCGCCGGCGTGGGTGCACACCAGGCCGACGCCGTACCGCGCGGCCACCTCGGCCAGCAGCGGATCGACCCCGCCCCAGGCGTCGTTGAGCAGGTCCGCGCCGGCCTCGCAGACCGCCTCGCCGACCTCGTGCCGCCAGGTGTCGACGCTGATCACCACGTCGGGGAACCGCTTGCGCACCTCGGCCACGAAACCGACCGTGCGGCGGGCCTCCTCCTCGGCGCCGACCTCCTCGCCGGGTCCCGCCTTGACGCCGCCGATGTCGATGATCGCGGCGCCCTCGGCCACCGCCTGTTCCACCCGGGCCAGCGCGGGCTCGTCACGGAAGGTGGCGCCCCGGTCGTAGAACGAGTCCGGAGTCCGGTTGACGATCGCCATGATCACCCGCTCGTCCGGTCCGAACTCGCGATTACCCAGCCGCAGCATTCCCTGACTTCCTCTCCGTGGTCCGGGAGCGACCCTAACTGTCACACCCGCATGGCACGATCGGAGCAGGTACAAGTCCGGGGAGTTGGTCGTGTTCTGGTTCTTGCTGATCGCGATGGTCGTGGTGGTCGCCGCGGTCACGCTCGTGGTCGTCGGCGGTGACGGCGGTGGCCTGCGGGACGCGGAGCCGGACCGGCTGTCCGACCCGCTGCCCGTGGACCGCCCGCTGGGCCGTGCCGACGTGGACGCCGTCCGGCTGCCGGTGACCGTGCGGGGCTACCGCATGGACGACGTCGACGGGGTCCTGGACCGGCTGGGTGCGGAGCTGGCCGAGCGGGACTCCCGGATCGCCGAGCTGGAGGCCGCGCTGGCCGGGGCGCACGCCGCGGCGATGGGCGGCCCGGGGCTCATACAGGACGGCCCGGCCGCGCCCGGACCGGTGCCGGAGACCCGACCGGGGGCCGGCGGCGGCCGCTCGGGGGACACGGACGGGACCGGGGCGCCGCGCGGCCCGGAAGAGGGGGAGGGCCGATGAGCGGTGTGGTGACGGAGCCGGACGGCATCCCGCGCTGCCCGTGGGGCATGGAGTCCGCGCAGATGGCGGACTACCGCGCCTATCACGACACGGAATGGGGCCTGCCGGTCCACGGCGACGACGCGCTCTTCGAGCGGATGAGCCTGGAGGCGTTCCAGTCCGGTCTCTCGTGGATCACGATCCTGCGGCGCCGCCCCGGGTTCCGCGCCGCGTTCGCCGGGTTCGAGATCGCGGCGGTGGCGCGGTTCACCGAGGCGGACGCCGAGCGGCTGCTCGCCGACCCCGGCATCATCCGCAACCGCGCCAAGATCGCCGCGACGATCAACAACGCCAAGGTCGCCGCCGCGCTGGCCCCCGGCGAGCTCGACGAGCTGATCTGGTCCTACGCCCCCGACCGGGCCGGCCGCCCGGTGCCGCGCACGGTGGGCGAGGTACAGCCGGTGACCCCGGAGTCCACGGCGCTCGCCAAGGACCTCAAGAAGCGCGGCTTCCGCTTCGTCGGCCCGACCACGGCGTACGCGATGATGCAGGCCTGCGGCCTGGTCAATGACCATCTGGCGGACTGCCATGTCCGGGCGGCGGTGGAGGCGGCGGCCGGCTGACCCGTCCGGCCGGCTGACGTGTCCGGCCGGCAGTCCCCGTCCGGCCGATGGGCGGCCCCGGCCCGCGGGGCGGCCCGTCCGGCTCGGCCAGCCGGCCGGCTGGAGGTCAGCGGCCCAGGAAGACCGGCTTCTCCTTCTTCACGAACGCCTCGACCGCGATGTGGTGGTCCTCCGAGGCCCCGGCCCGGCCCTGCAGCTCGTCCTCCTTGCCGAGGGTCTCGGTGAGCGAGTGCCCCGCCCCGTAGGCCAGCGACTCCTTGATCGCGGCGTACGCGGCGGTCGGCCCCTGGGCCAGCCGGCGGGCGACCGCCGCGGCCTCCTCGGCCAGCTCGGAGGCCGGTACGACCTTGTTGGCGATGCCCAGCTCGTACGCCTCCTGCGCGCTGATCGACCGCGGGAAGAGCAGCAGGTCGGCGGCGCGGCTGTGGCCGATCAGCCGGGGCAGGGTCCAGGACACCCCGGAGTCGGCGGTCAGCGCGACGCCCGCGAAGGAGGTGTTGAAGGAGGCGGTGTCGGCGACGACGCGGTAGTCCGCGGCCAGCGCGAAGCCCGCACCGGCGCCCGCGGCGACCCCGTTGACCCCGGCGACCACCGGCTTGGGCATCCCGGCCAGCGCGGTCACGATCGGGTTGTAGTGCTCACGCACGGTGTTCATGGTGCCGCCGGAGCCGGTGGCCCGGTCCTCGGCCAGCAGGCCGATGTGCTCCTTGAGGTCCTGGCCGACGCAGAACGCCCGCCCGGTGGCGGTCAGCAGCACCGCGCGGACGGCGGGATCGGCCGCGGCCTCCTGGAGCGTGTCGCGCAGGAGCACCTTCGTCTCGACGTTCAGCGCGTTCATCGCGTCCGGGCGGTTGAGTGTGATCGTCGCGAGTCCGTCGGTCACGTCGTAGAGCACGGTGTCGGCCATAGTTGGGAATCCCCTCCGTCGCGGCTCGGCACTGCCCGTGGCGGGCAGTCAGCGCTCAGGATGCCGGAGATCATCGGCGGTTCGCATGTGACGTACATCAAAGATTGCGGGCGCGTCGGGAGTCGGCGGGCGGAGAAGTATCGCAGCCCGCTCCCCGAATTGGGTGGGTTTGCGGGTGCGAGTTGCCGAAGGGATGCTGCCCGATGTTGGTCATCGGGTCGTTCGATGCGGGATAATGGCCTGGAAGCAATGTGTTCGATGCCGGTGACACGTGCCTATCCGGGCCGTCGGCTGAGATGAGCTGGTTTCAGGAAGGGGAACGAGCATGGCGGCCATGAAGCCGCGGACGGGTGACGGCCCGCTCGAGGTGACCAAGGAGGGGCGGGGCATCGTCATGCGCGTTCCGCTCGAAGGCGGCGGGCGGCTCGTCGTCGAGCTGACCCCCGACGAAGCCAAGGCCCTCGGCGAGGCGCTGGAGAAGGTCACCGTCTGAGAAGGCTGGAGAAGGTCACCGTCTGAGAAGGGTGAGACACCGGCGGATGCCCGGGCCCGAGTGAGCCCGGTCCCCCAGCCGAGACCCCGGCCCCGGCAGGCGGCGCGCAGTGACGGCGCGCCGCGTGCCGGGGCCGTTCGCATGCCCCGGCACCGCATACCCGAAGACCGCATGCCCTAAGACCGCGTGCCCGAAGATCGCGTGATCGAGGGCCGCGGCCCGGAGTGACGTGATGCGGGGGACGGGGGGCTCAGCCGCGCTTGACCGCGCAGAGCAGGCCGTCGCCGACCGGCAGCAGGGACGGCACCAGCGTGGTGCTCTCCCGCACCGCCCGCAGCAGCTCGCGCAGCCGCAGCACCTCCGCGGGCTGCACCGCCGAGTCCACCGTCCGGCCGTCGGCGAAGACGCCCTCGAAGCACACCAGACCGCCGGGGCGCAGCAGCCGCAACGATTCAGCGAGGTATTCCAGGCACTCCATCAGGTCGCCGTCGCAGAAGACGAGGTCGTACCCGCCGTCCGCCAGCCGCGGCAGGACGTCCAGTGCGCGGCCCGGGATGAAGCGGGCGCGGTTGCCGGCGAAACCCGCGGCGCGGAACGCCTGCTTGGCGAAGGCCTGCCGCTCGGGCTCGCAGTCCACGGTGGTCAGCACGCCGTCCGGCCGCATGCCGTGCAGGAGGTAGGTGCCCGACACGCCCGTGCCGGTACCGATCTCGGCGACGGCCTTGGCGTCGACGGTGGCGGCGAGCAGCCGCAGGGCCGCGCCGGTGCCGGTGGTCACCGTGCGGACGCCGGCCTCGCGTGCGCGGTCCCGGGACCAGCGCAGGGCGGCCTCGGTGGTGCCGTCGATGGTCCCGGCGCCGTACGCCTCGGCGAATGCCAAGCTCGTCTGCCGGTTGCCGGTAATGGCCCTCTCCTGTCCCCGTAGTTGACGCAACCGTGACTGTATCCGCTGCGTGCGGGAACCCGCAGATGGGACCGGGCGTTAAAGAGGGGGAAGGGGAAGACGGGGGGACGCAGTGGTGAAGACCGCGCGAGACACGAATCAAGGCCAGAAGCAGGACCAAATGCAGGTCAAATCTGCTTATCCGGAGCTAACGGGCGAGGTGGATATGGTAGGGGCCCTACTGGACACCACCAGAGCCACCAGGGGAGGTGCGGCCACGACGGGTGACCGAGGGGTGCTGAGGCGCTTCAAGAGGTCGTCCGCCGAGCCGAAATCCGTGACAAACACTGCTGACCGTTTCCGCGCTGACTCCGCACGTACCGCGACCTTCGCCGCAGACGCGGATGCGGAGGCGTGGACTCCGCCCAGCTGGGAGGAGATCGTCAGCACGCACAGCGCACGGGTCTACCGCCTCGCCTACCGCCTCTCCGGCAATCAGCACGACGCCGAGGACCTCACCCAAGAGGTGTTCGTCCGCGTCTTCCGCTCGCTGTCGACGTACACCCCGGGGACCTTCGAGGGCTGGCTGCACCGCATCACGACCAACCTCTTCCTGGACATGGTCCGGCGCCGGCAGCGTATCCGCTTCGACGCGCTCGGTGACGACGCGGCCGAGAAGCTCCCCAGCAAGGAGCCCGCGCCGCAGGAGCACTTCGACGACACCCACTTCGACGCCGACGTCCAGCAGGCGCTGGACACCCTCGCGCCCGAGTTCCGCGCCGCCGTCGTGCTGTGCGACATCGAGGGGCTGTCCTACGAGGAGATCGCCGCGACCCTCGGGGTCAAGCTCGGCACGGTCCGCAGCCGGATCCACCGCGGTCGCTCGCACCTGCGCAAGGCCCTCAAGCACCGCGCGCCCGCGTCGCGCGGCGCGGAGCGCGAGCAGCGGCGGGCGCTGGCCGTGGTTCCCACGGGGGAGGTCGGGATCGCGTGAGCCTCCGTGGCGGTCCGTCCCCCGCCGAGCAGCATCTCGGCGACCGCCTCGCGGCCCTGGTCGACGGCGAGTTGGGGCATGACGCGCGCGAGCGGGTGCTCGCGCATCTCGCGACCTGCGCGAAGTGCAAGGCGGAGGCCGACGCCCAGCGTCGGCTGAAAAGCGTGTTCGCCGAGGCGGCGCCGCCCGGTCCCTCCGAGGGACTGCTGGCCCGGCTCGCGCAACTGCCCGGCGGTGACCCCGGCGGTCCCGGCAGCCGGCTGGGCAACGGCGCCCTCGGACGCGCCGAATTCGCCCGCGGCGGCGGCGCGTTCCGTTACGTCCCCGACGACCACTCCCGCCGTGCCATGGCCGCGGTCCCCCCGCAGCCCCGGCCGCGCGGCTTCCGTGTCCAGGAGGACGGGCGGCCCGCGCAGCGCCGCCGGTTCGCCTTCGCGGCGGCCGGTGCGGTGTCGCTCGCGGCGTTCGCGCTCGGCGGTGCCCTCCCGCTGGAGGCGGCCGTCGACCCGGCGGGCGGACGGACCGACGGCGGCGGCACGGCCGTCACCCCGCTCACCGGCAGCCCGGCGGCGGACGGCGCGACCCTGCTGCGCGGCGCGGAGTTCGTCCCCACCGCCCGGTCCCGGCCGGCCACCTGGCCCCCGTCCGGTGCGCCGACCCTGGCCCCGGCGCCCAGCGCGATGAGCCTGGACGGTGTCGGTGGCGCGCCCGCCTCCCCGTCGGTGTCGTGGACACCGGACCAGCCCGCCGGCCACTTCGGCCTGTCGCCGCTGATCGCCGCGACCGGCCCGGCCCCGGCGTACCGCCTCTCGCCCCTGACCGCCGCGGCCGGCAGCGGCCCGGTGCGCAAGAACCCGCCGCCGTTGCCCCCGCTGGAGCCGATGCGGCCGCTGCACGGCTCCGCCGCGAACGGCCCCGCCGCCGACCGCCGCTGACCGCCCGCTGCACGGCCCCGGGCGGAACTGGTTGAATCCCCCTGGGGCGGCGCACCCCTGACCGGGCGCGTGCCGCGAGGTGGTGGTGGCCCGCGGGGTCGCGGGCGAAGTAGGGGAGAGCATGGACGACGGTAAGGCCGCCGGGCCGAAGCTGAAGTGGTGGAGCCGCCCGGGAAACCCCCCGAGCCCGGAGCGATCCGCCGAGGCCGGCCATCCGGCGGGTCCGCCCGCCGGCCACCCGGTCGGTCCGTCGGGGGCCGAGGGGCAGTCCGGGCTGCCCGGAATGTCCGGCGGCTCCGGTGATGCTGCGGTGCAGGAGCCGGAGGACTGGATCGTGCGTCCCCCGGAGCGGCCCGCGGGCGCGCAGGCGCCGGGTGCGGGCCCGGGAGAGCCCCTTGCCGCCCCGCCGGCCGAACACCCGGACAACGCCGACGAGTTGACCTCGGCTGCTTCGGCCGCTTCGGAGGCGACCAGCCAGGCTCAGACTCAGACCCAGACCCAGACCCAGACCCAGACCCAGACCCAGACCCAGACCCAGACCCAGACCCAGACCCAGACCCAGGACCGTACCGGCGCCGAAGCCACCGGCCCCACCGGGCTCGATGTGCGTGCCGAGGCCACCGAGGTCACCGCGCCCGCACCGCCCGCTGGAGCGCCGTCCGGCGCCGCCACCGTGACGCTCGGTCAGGTTCCCCCGGCTGCGGCGCCCGAGAGTGCCCAGGCGCCGACGGGCGCGGCCTCCCATGCGTCCGCACCCGCCCCCGCCGTGGCGTCCGTCTCCACCGAAACGCCCAGCGCACCGCCCAGCGCGCCGCCGCAGCGTCGGCCGCTGCATGCCGAGGACCCGTACGGCACCCCGCCGTACGGCGGTCCGGGGCCCTGGGCGCCCGCGCCGCCCGTGCAGCGCCCGGTGACGACCCCCGCGCACGGCACCGTGCTTCCGCCGTCCGCCGGACCGATGCCCCCGTACGGCGCCCCGGCTGCCCCCGCCGCCCAAGCCGCCCCCGGTGCGGGCTACCCGGGTACGCCCCGCTCCCCGCATCCCGCCGCACCCCCGGCCGCCGCCCTCGGCGACCAGCCGCACCCCGCCGCACCGGACGGGACCGGCCCCGCGCAGCCGGCACCGTCCGCCGGACCGGCCGCCGGTCAGGTCGCCCCTCCGGGCGCCGAGTCCGGCGCGCCCGTGCAGCCGGATGCCGCCGCCCTGCCGCCGGGCCCGGCCCCCGCGCACGACCACCCCGGTGCCCCGCACGGGGCCTGGCAGCAGTACGACCCGTGGCGCGCGCCCCTGCAGGGTGGCGGACCCCTGCCGCCGCCCGCCGCCCGGCGGACCCCACGCGGTGTGCTGGTGGCCGGCGCGGTGGCGCTGGCGCTGCTCGCGGGCGGTGTCGGCGGGGGGATCGGCGCGTACGTCGAGCGTTACGGCGGGATCAACGACATCAAGCTGCCGCAGGCCGCCGGGGACTCCGGCGGCCGCAAGCCGGACAGCGTCGCCGGGATCGCCCGGGCCGCGCTGCCCGGCGTCGTCACGATCCACGTCCGCGGCAACGCCGAGCAGGGCACCGGCACCGGCTTCGTGCTCGACCGCGAGGGGCACATCCTCACCAACAACCACGTCGTCGAACCGGCCGGGACCGGCGGCGAGATATCGGTCACGTTCAGCGGCGGGCAGACCGCCAAGGCCAAGGTCGTCGGCCAGGACGGCGGCTACGACCTCGCGGTGGTGCAGGTCGAGGGCGTCACCGGGCTGCGGCCGCTGCCGCTCGGCAACTCGGACTCGGTGCAGGTCGGCGACCCGGTCGTGGCCATCGGCGCACCGTTCGACCTGGCCAACACGGTCACCGCCGGGATCATCAGCGCCAAGCAGCGTCCGATCACCGCGGGCGGCCAGAAGGGCGACGGCAGCGACATCTCGTACGTCGACGCGCTGCAGACCGACGCCCCCATCAACCCCGGCAACTCCGGTGGTCCGCTGGTGGACGCCCGGGCCCGGGTGATCGGCATCAACAGCGCCATCCGCGCGGCCGACAGCGGCGGCGGATCGGACGGCGGCGGTCAGGGCGGCAGCATAGGGCTCGGCTTCGCCATACCGATCAACCAGGCCAAACGGGTGGCCGAGGAGCTGATCAACACCGGCCGGGCGACCCATCCGGTCATCGGCGTCACCCTGGAGATGGAGTACGCCGGCGACGGGGCGCGGGTCAGTGCGCACAGCAAGGGCGGCAAACCGCCGGTCGTTCCGGGCGGGCCCGGCGCCAAGGCGGGCATCCGGGCCGGTGACGTGATCACCGCGGTGGACGGCGCCCCGGTGCACAGCGGTGAGGAGCTGATCGTCAAGATCCGCAGCCACCGGCCGGGCGACACCCTGGCGCTCACCCTCCAAAGGGACGGCAAGGAGCGGTCCGTTCGGCTCACGCTCGGTTCCTCCACCGCGGGTTGATCGTTTGCACGGTGTTGGCACGGTCGACTCCCGTCCGACGTGCGGGGCCAGGTACGGTGAGAGGCGGCCTGGCCCATAGGCCGACGAAGGCCGCGGATGACCCAAGGAGCTGCAAGGTGTTCTTCGACATAGGACCCCTAGAGCTGGTAGCGATCGTCGTCCTGGCGGTGCTCGTCTTCGGTCCGGACAAGCTCCCCAAGGTCATCCAGGACGTGATGGGGGTCATCCGCAAGATCCGGGAGTTCTCCGACAGCGCCAAGCAGGACATCCGCAACGAGCTCGGCCCGGACTTCAAGGACTTCGAGTTCGACGACCTCAAGCCCAAGAACTTCGTCCGCAAGCACGTCCTGGAGAAGGACGAGTACGGCCTCAAGGACCTCCAGGAGATCCGTAACGGCTTCGACTTCCGCACGGAGATGGCCGAGGTCACCGACGCCGTGCACAGCCGCGAGAGCGGCTCAGGGGCCGCGCACCCGAACGGCTCAGGGATCTCCCTCGCCAAGGAGTCGCCGGCCTCCTCAGGCGGTCCGGACCTGCTCAAGAAGCCCGTGAACGGGCAGCCGGACGAGCGTCCGCCGTTCGACGCCGACGCCACCTGACACACTCCGGTATGCCCGGGCTGTATTGACCCCTATGGCTATGCTCCGGGTGTCCGGGGTTTGGTCGCCTGAGGGGGGCGGGCCGCCCACGACGCAGGGCAACAAGGAGGCTCCGCTCAGATGGAGACGACGAGTCGGACAGCGGAACAAGAGGCGCCCGCCACGGTCGGCCGGAAGGCCGACGGCTATCTGCTGGCCGCGTTCCCGTGGTACGGCCTCGACGAGGCGTTCACCGGTCCGCGCTGGCTGATGCAGGTCGGCGCGGCCGCGGACGGCACCGTCGAGCACGGCGCGACCGGGCACGGTGAGCAGCCCACGATCAAGGTGGAGTCCCCGCAGGACGAGCGGTTCGCCGTGGTGGTGACGGTCGCCAGCCGCCCCGTCCGGCGCAGCGCCGACGGCACCGGCGTACTGGAGGCCACTTCGGTCTCCACCGCCGCCTGGCTCGCCGGGTCCGGCCTGCTCAACCACACCTGGCCGACCCAGATGGACCGCACGCTGCGCCAGGCCTGGCTGGACCAGCAGACGATGCTGGCCTGGGAGCTGGCCGACGACCTCGGGGGCGGGGCCTGGAGCGAGCTGATGCTCCCGGTCGACGGCGTCCCGACCTCGTTCGCCTACCGCGAGTCCGAGTACGGCTGGGTCCTGGCCGGCTCGGCGGGCGACGGCCCGGAGCCGGTACACCTGGGCGCCTACGGGCGCGGGATGAGCGCCTACGGCCTTGGCTTTTCCGTCGTCGAGGACATCAGCTCCTACGCCGGCTGAGCGGCGCTGACGGCCGGCACGGGCGACCGGGTCGCCGGCCGCACGCCTCGGGCCTGGGATTTTCCGTCGTCGAGGACATCAGCTCCTACGCGGGCTGAGCGGCGCTGACGGCCGGCACGGGTGACCGGGTCGCCGGCCGCACGCCTCGGGCCTGGGATTTTCCGTCGTCGAGGACATCAGCTCGTACGCCGGCTGAGCGGCGTTGACGGCCGGCACGGGAGACCGGGTCGGCCGAGCGCGGCGGGCAAGGGAAAGGGGGCGGGCCCGCCGGGGCCCGCCCCCTTTCTCGTAAGAACTCGTCAGAACTTGTTGCGGGGGGTGATCCCCAGGGACATGCCGGACAGGCCGCGCTGGCGGCCGCCGAGCTTGCCGGCGATCGCGCGGATGGCCGCGCCGGCGGGGGAGTCCGGGTCGGTCAGCACGACCGGCTTGCCCTCGTCGCCGCCCTCGCGGAGCCGGACGTCGATCGGGATGGCGCCCAGCACCGGCACCTGCGTACCGGTGGTCTTCGTCAGGCCCTCGGCGACCCGCTCGCCGCCGCCGGTGCCGAAGACGTCGACCATCTCGTCGCAGTGCGGGCAGGGCAGCCCGGACATGTTCTCGACCACGCCGACGATCTTCTGGTGGGTCTGGACGGCGATGGAGCCCGCGCGCTCGGCGACCTCCGCCGCCGCCTGCTGCGGGGTGGTGACGACCAGGATCTCGGCGTTCGGGACGAGCTGGGCGACGGAGATCGCGATGTCACCGGTGCCGGGCGGGAGGTCCAGCAGCAGGACGTCCAGGTCGCCCCAGTACACGTCCGCGAGGAACTGCTGGAGGGCGCGGTGCAGCATCGGGCCGCGCCAGACGACCGGGGCGTTGCCGGGCGTGAACATGCCGATCGAGATGACCTTCACGCCGTTGGCCGACGGGGGCATGATCATGTTCTCGACCTGGGTGGGCCGGCCGTCGGCGCCCAGCATGCGGGGCACGGAGTGGCCGTAGATGTCGGCGTCCACGACGCCGACCTTCAGGCCGTCGGCCGCCATCGCCGCGGCGAGGTTCACCGTCACCGACGACTTGCCGACACCGCCCTTGCCGGAGGCGACCGCGTAGACCCGGGTCAGCGAGCCGGGCTTGGCGAACGGGACCTCGCGCTCGGCGGTGCCGCCGCGCAACGACGCCGCCAGCTCCTTGCGCTGCTCGTCGCTCATCACTTCGAGGTCCACCCGGACGCCGGTGACGCCCTCGACCCCGGCGACCGCGTCGCTCACGTTGCGGGTGATCGTCTCGCGCATCGGGCAGCCGGAGACGGTGAGGTAGACCACGACCGCCACCGCGCCGTCCGCCGCGATGTCCACCGATTTGACCATCCCCAGTTCGGTGATGGGGCGGTGGATCTCGGGGTCGTTCACCGTCGCGAGCGCGGCGCGGATCGCGTCCTCGCTCGGGGTGCTGGGGGCAGTTTCGTGAGCCATGACCCGATGGTACGGCGCATGAGGCGGCCTCCGGAAAGGCCGTCGGCGGTCGCGTTCGTCACTCTCCGCGGCGGCCCTCCGGCACCGCCTCCAGATCTCGCAGCAGGTCCTGCAGTTCGGAGCGGATCCAGTCCCTGGTGGCGACCTCGCCCAGCCCCAGCCGCAGCGCCGCGATCTCCCGGGTCAGGTACTCCGTGTCGGCGATCGACCGCTCGTTGCGCTGCCGGTCCTGCTCGTGGGTGACCCGGTCCCGGTCGGCCTGGCGGTTCTGCGCCAACAGGATCAGCGGGGCCGCGTACGAGGCCTGCAGCGACAGCGCCAGGGTCAGGAAGATGAACGGGTAGCCGTCGAACCGCAGGTGGTCCGGTGCGGTCACGTTCCAGGTGATCCACACGATGATGGCGACGGTCATCCAGACGATGAAGCGCCCGGTCCCCAGGAAGCGGGCGATCTTCTCCGACAGCCGCCCGAACGCCTCCGGGTCGTACTCCGGCAGGAACGTCCGGCGCGGCGTGCGCGGCACGTCCAGCCGCACCCGGGACCGTTCGGCGGCGCCGCGCCGCACCGCCGAGGCGCCGTTCGCCCGGGCGCGTTCGCGCGCGCTGTCCCGCTCCTCAGCGCCCATCCGGTGCCTCCGCCCGGCTCCCGGCGCCGGTCAGCCCGGCCGCCCCGCCGGCGTACAGTTCGGACTCCCGCCAGTCGTCCGGCAGCAGGTGGTCCAGCACGTCGTCGACGGTCACCGCGCCGAGCAGGGCGCCGCTCTCGTCCACGACCGGCGCGGCGACCATGTTGTACGCCGCCAGATAGCCGGTCACCACCGGCAGCGGGGTGTCCGGCGGCAGGGGCGGCAGATCGGTGTCGACGATCGAGCTGACGAGGGTGAACGGTGGATCGCGCAGCAGCCGTTGGAAGTGCACCAGGCCCAGGTACTTGCCGGTCGGGGTCTCGTCGGGCGGCCGGCAGACGTAGACCTGGGCGGCGAGCGCGGGGGAGAGGTCCGGGTCGCGGACCCGGGCCAGCGCGTCGGCGACCGTGGCGTCCGGGCGCAGCACGATCGGCTCGGTGGTCATCAGCCCGCCCGCGGTGCGCTCCTCGTACGACATCAGTCGCCGCACGTCGGCGGCCTCCTCCGGCCGCATCAGGTCCAGCAGCCGCTCCTTGTCCTCGTCCGGCAGCTCGGAGAGCAGGTCGGCGGCGTCGTCCGGGTCCATCGCCTCCAGGACGTCGGCGACCCGTTCGTCCTTCAGCTTGCCGATGATCTCCAGCTGGTCGTCCTCCGGCAGCTCCTCCAGCACGTCGGCGAGCCGGGCGTCGTCCAGCGCCGCGGCGACCTCACCGCGCCGTTTGGCGGACAGGTGGTGCAGCACGCCGGCGAGGTCGGCCGGCCGCAGCTGCTCGAAGGTGGCCAGCAGGCTCTCCGCGCCCTGGCCGTGCTCCTCCAGCGAGAAGCCGGTCACCGCCGACCACTCGACGGTCAGCGTCTCCCCCTTGCGACGCAGCGCCCCGCCCCGGCCCTTGCCCTTGCGGACGAAGACCTTCTCGATCTCCCAGTCGCGGCGGGCCGGCAGCCGGGTGATGCCGATGTCGAGGACGGTGGCCTCCTCGTCGGTCTCCACCAGCCGCACCCGCCGGTCCAGCAGCTCGCCGAGCACCAGCGTCTCCGACGCCCGCTGCTCGAACCGCCGCATGTTGATCACTCCGGTGATCACGATCTGCCCGGACTCGATACCGGTCACCCGGGTCATCGGCACGAAGATCCGGCGCCGGCTGATCCCCTCGACGACCAGCCCGAGCAGCCGCGGCGGGCGGGCGCCGACCCGCAGCAGCGCGACGAGGTCCCGCAGCCGGCCGACCGGGTCGCCGTTGGGGTCGAAGACGGCACTGCCGGAGAGGTGAGAGACGAAGACCCGGGGAGTCACCACTGCCATGCAGAGCGCCGCCCTTTCTCTCCCGTTTTCGCCGGAAACAAGGCATCAATTCGGGTTCAGGCTAACGCGCCCCGGCCCGCGCCGCCGCGGTGGAGGACGCCGTAGGGTGACCGCCACACATCCCCCCGACGCGCCCGTACGTCCCAGGTACGCTGCCGTACTGCTGTCGAGGTCACCCGCATCAGGAGGCACAGCCGACGTGAGCGCAATCCCCCCGGGGGCCCGCCCCCGACGCCTGCCCGGAGCCCGCCGTACGGGGCGCGCCGCGCTCGCGGGGGCGGTCTGCGCGGCACTGGCCGCGGGGCTGGCCGGCTGCGGCGCGGACGAGGACCCGGACGCCGGCACCAACGGCGTGGCGAAGCTGGCCCCGGCGAAGATCCAGGCCAGGGCCCGGGCCGCCGCCGAGCACGCCGGCACGGTGCACCTCACCGGCAACGTCGTCAGCAAGGGCCGTACGTACAAGCTCGACATGAGCCTGGCCGAGAACGGTGCCAAGGGCGAACTGACCACCAAGGCGGCCGCCTTCCAGCTGCTGCGGGTCGGCAACGCGCTCTACCTCAAGGCGGACCCGTCCTTCTGGGCGGGCGAGAAGAGCGGCGCGTCCGGTGCGGCGCAGAAACTCGGCGGCAAATACGTCAAGGTGCCCGCCTCCGACCCGGTCTACCGGAAATTCAGCGGCTTCACCGACAAGGACACCCTGCTCGCCAGCCTGCTCGGGCTGCACGGCAAGCTGACGGCCAAGGACCGCTCCACCGTCGGCGGCGTCCGCACCGTCCGGCTGGCCGCCGGGGCCGGCGCCGGCGGCGTCCTGGACGTCTCCCTGGAGGGCACGGCGTACCCGCTGCGGCTGCAGCGCGCGGGGGACGCGGGCGTGGTCCGGTTCGGCGACTGGGGCCGGCGGGTGGACCTTGAGGCACCGGCGAAGGACCAGGTCGTCGACTACGGGTCGCAGATCTCCGGCGCGCACTGAGCGGCCGGGCCCGGGCCGCGGCCCGGTGGTGTCCGGTCAGCCCTTACGGCCGCGGCGCAGCAGCTTCGGCAGCGCCGCCGGGATCGGCCGGCGGGTGATCGCGGGGCTCGCCAGCGGCGGCGCGGCGTGCGAGTCCTCGGGCATCCGGCCGGGCCGCTGCTCGGCCTCGGCGCCCGCCGGCTCCAGCCGCAGCACCCGGCACTCGCGCGCCCAGCGCTCGGTGAGGGTGTCCGCGTCCGGTGCGTTGAGCCGCTTGCCCTTCAGCTCCTCGACGGCGGAGTGCCAGGCGTCGCTCTCCGGCGCCGCCTCGACGACCCTGGCCTGCCAGGCGACCAGCCGGCCGCCCTTGTCCTTGCTGCGTACCGTGACCGTCGCCGGGCCGCCGTCGGTCAGCCCGAGGTCCGCCAGCGGCTGCTCGCCGCTGCCGTCGCCCACGAGGCAGGCCGCGCCGTCGTGCCAGACGTGCCACAGCGCCCGGGCCGGGCCCGTCGTACCCCGCACCCAGATGAGGCCGGACTTCTTCGTGGCCTCCTCGATGAGCGCCCGATCCTGCAGGGCCTGCGACACGGTCTCCGTCATACGGCTCAGCCTAATGGGCCGGACGGAACCCACCGGGGCCCGCCCAGCTGGTGGAACGCGGCTGCGTCACAGCCCCCTCGTCACAGCCACCCGTTCCTCTTGCTGTGTCCTCCGGGGGACGACCCCCGTGCCCCCGGCCGTGTCCGCCGCGCGGGCAGCCGTCACAGCCACCCGTTCCGCTTGAAGCCGCGGTGGATGCCGACGCAGATGGCGACGGTGACGACCAGGACCGCCGGATAGCCGTACTTCCACTTCAGCTCCGGCATGTAGGTGAAGTTCATGCCGTAGATGCCGGCGATCATCGTGGGCACCGCGAAGATCGCCGCCCAGGCCGTGATCTTGCGCATGTCCTCGTTCTGCGCCACCGCGGCCTGCGCGAGGTTGGCCTGCAGGATCGAGTTGAGCAGGTCGTCGAAGGACAGCACCTGCTCGTTGACCCGCGCGAGGTGGTCGGCGACGTCCCGGAAGTACTTCTGGATGTCGGAGTCGACCAGCCGCATCGGCCGCTCACTGAGCAGCTGCATCGGCCGCAGCAGCGGCGACACCGCGCGCTTGAACTCCAGTACCTCGCGCTTGAGTTGGTAGATCCGCCCGGCGTCGCCGCCCTTCGCGGAGCTCTTGGTGCCGATGCCCTTGCCGTTGGTGCCCGAGCTGAAGACGTCGATCTCCACCTCGTCGATGTCGTCCTGGACCGCGCCGGCCACCGCCATGTAGCCGTCGACCACCTGGTCGGCGATCGCGTGCAGGACCGCCGACGGCCCCTTGGCCAGCAGCTCCGGGTCGTCCTGCAGCCGATGCCGCAGCGCCCGCAGCGAGCCCTGGCCGCCGTGCCGCACGGTCACGATGAAGTCCCGGCCGGTGAAGCACATCACCTCGCCGGTCTCCACGACCTCGCTGGTGGCGGTCAGCTCGGCGTGCTCGACGTAGTGGACGGTCTTGAAGACCGTGAACAGCGTGTCGTCGTAGCGCTCCAGCTTGGGCCGCTGGTGGGCGTGCACGGCGTCCTCGACGGCGAGCGGGTGCAGCCCGAACTCCTTGGCGATACCGGCGAATTCGGCCTCGGTGGGCTCGTGCAGCCCGACCCAGATGAAACCCCCGTCGGTGCGTACGGAGGCCATCGCCTCGGCCGGGGTGACGTGGTCGCTCACCCGGCGGCCCTCGCGGTACACCCCGCAGTCGACGATGGCGCTGTTGGCGCAGGCCGGGGCGTTGCTCTCGGAACGGTACGGGGCGTCGTCGCGGCGCCGGGACGGGCGGACGGCGGCGCGCAGGTCACGGATCATCGACATGGGCGGGCTCCTTCACGGGCCGGCCGTCAGCGCGGGCGCGGGGCGCAACGCTGCCCGGAAGGTGGACGTAACCCGGGTCACCGGCGGTACGTCCGCAAAGCGGGCGGCGCTCCGTGCGGATGCTGACGGCGATTCGCAGAACACGGAACAAAGAGGCGAAGGCGCTCTTCCGTCATCTACATCCGGCGCAAAGGCGCTTCCCCGGTTTCGCCGCTCGGCGGCGGGGTACGGAAGCTCTCGATCAGGAGAGTGACTGAGCGAGGGGGATGACAGGAGAGCTATCGGTACTGCACGGTCGACTCGGATCCACCGCAGCCCCACCTCCTCCGGCCGGTCCCCGCTGGGGGACGAACGTCATTTCCTGACCAGACGGCAAGGCTATCAGCCGCCTGGCGCTGAACGGCGCCGCTTTGCCTGTTCCATACGAACAACGAAGCTGCCGCGCAGCGCAGTCATCGCGGGACCGGGGTCCCCTGCTCGAACGGAGCGGCGAGCTCGGCGAGGGCGGGGCGGCGGGGCGGCCATATGCTCGCGGCATGTCTGATGTTCTTGAGCTGGTCGAAGCCCGCCTGCGGACGAGCCTGGGCGAGCCGGGCGCGCGCGCCGCCGTCACCTTCCTCGGCACCGACCGTATCGAGGTGCTCCGCTTCGTGGACGACCAGGTGGTGCGCTACGCCACGCTCGGGATGTCCGACCGGCCGATGGCCGATCCGACGGCGGTGGTCGCGGATCCGCTGAAGGGGCCGCGCGCCGAGCTGGTGCTGTCGGTGAAGGCGGGCCGCGCCGACACCGACAAGGTGCTCCGCCCGCTCGCCGTGCTCGCCGCGTCCCCGCAGGTGGAGGGCGTGGTGGTGGCTCCCGGCGCCTCTCTCGACGTGGGGGAGCCGCTGTGGCCGGGCGCGCCCTTCACCTCGGTCCTGGTGGGCGAGCCGGGTGGGCTGGTCGAGGATCTGGAGCTGGACGCCCCGATGGAGCCCGTGCGGTTCCTGCCGCTGCTGCCGATGACCCCGAACGAGGCCGCCTGGAAGCGGGTGCACGGCGCCCAGGCCCTCCAGGAGCTCTGGCTGGCGAACGGGACGGACCTGAGGGACCCGGCCCGTAAGTCCGTCCCGCTGGACGTCACACCGGAGTGAGCCGGGTGAGGCGGGTGAGCCGAGTGAGCAAGCTCACCAACTCCCGTTCGGCTGCGGTCAGTTGGCGAAGACCGTGACGCCGTCCTCGGTCGCGTGCTGCGGCCGGTGCTCCGCCGCCTCGTGGGTGAGCGCCCTGCGCCGTACGACCACCACCAGCGCGCCGAGCAACGCGGTGACCGCGGCGACCACGAACGGGATGTGGGGGTTGCTCCACTCCTCGATCTTCGGCGCGAAGTAGGGCGCCGCCGCGGCCGCGAACCAGCGGACGAAGTTGTAACCGGCGCTCGCCACCGGGCGCGGGGCATCCGAGACGCCGAGGGCCAGTTCGGTGTAGACGGTGTTGTTCACGCCGATGAAGGCGCCGGACAGGACCGTGCAGACGACGGCCGCGGTGTGGCTGCCGTAGCCGAGCACGAGGACGTCCACGGCGAGCAGCACCAGCGAGCCGCCGAGCACCTTCAGCGAGCCGAACCGCGCCTGCATGCGCGGGGCCACGATCACCGAGAAGACCGCGAGCAGCACGCCCCAGGCGAAGAACACCGCGCCCGAGCGGTACGGCGTCATGTTCAGCACGAACGGCGTGAAGGCCAGCACCGTGAAGAACGTGTAGTTGTAGAAGAAGGCGGAGACCGCGGCCGAGGCGAGGCCGCCGTGGCCGAGTGCCTTGACCGGGTCCAGCAGCGAGGTCTTGCGGGCGGGCCTCGGCTGCTCCTTGAGGAACGCCGTGATGCACAGGAAGCCGATCGCCATCAGCGTGGCCGTGCCGAAGAAGGGGTAGCGCCAGCTGGCGTTGCCGAGGGCCGCGCCGAGTAGCGGGCCGCAGGCCATGCCGAGGCCGAGCGCGGACTCGTACAGCAGGATCGCCGCCGCGCTGCCGCCCGCCGCCGCTCCGACGATGACCGCGAGGGCGGTGGAGACGAAGAGCGCGTTGCCCAGGCCCCAGCCCGCCCGGAAGCCGACCAGTTGGCCGACCGAGTCCGACGTGCCGGCCAGGCCCGCGAAGACGACCACGAAGGCGAGGCCGAGCAGCAGGGTCCTGCGGCCGCCGATCCGGCTGGAGACGAAGCCGGTCAGCAGCATCGCGACGGCGGTGATCAGGAAGTACGAGGTGAACAGCAGGGAGACCTGGCTGTTGGTGGCGTGCAGGCCCTGGGCGATCGAGGGGAGGATCGGGTCGACCAGGCCGATGCCCATGAAGGCCACGACCGAGGCGCCGGCCGTGGCCCAGACGGCCTTCGGCTGGCGCAGCAGGGAGGTGCCGCCCTCGTCGAACGGATCGGCCGCCGTGCCGCCGCCGTGGCCGCTGCTCGTGGTGCCGCTCATGCCGCGGTTCCCCTTTCCGTTGCCGGAGATCGTTGACGTTTACATATATTAAGTTAGAAGCCCTAAAGAGTGCAAGCTGCAACTAGTTCTTGCCGGGTGGGTGCCGCGCGGCGCCGGAGCGGTCAAGTGCGGGGCGGGGCAAGTGATTCCGCCCACATCGGTCGGGTGATCGTCCTTGACGCGGCGGCGGCCCTGGAGGACCGTTGGTCCTTATGAGGGGCGAACCCAGTTGTCCGAAGTGCGGAGGCCGGGTGCGGGCGCCCGGTCTCTTCTCCGACACCTGGCAGTGCGCCCTGCACGGCACCGTGCATCCGCTCCAGCCGGTCGTCCCGCCGAGCGTCGAGGCGCTCGGCGTCGTCGTGCACCGCGCACAGGTCCCCGTCTGGATGCCCTGGCCGCTGCCGGTCGGCTGGCTGTTCACCGGTGTGGCCTGCGCGGGCGACGACCGCAGCGGCGGCCGGGCGACCGCGGTGGCCTGTTCCGGCCCCGGACCGCTCGGCGGACCCGGTGAACTCCTCCTGGTCGCCGAGGAACTGGGCGTCGGACTCGGTGCGCGCTACGCCGGCATCGACGGCCCCGACCCCGGCCCCCACATGTCCGACGGCAAACCCGCGCACGGCAAGGTGCTGGCCGCCGGCCGCCCCACCCCGCTCTGGCACGTCGACGGTGCACCGCCGGACCGCGCGGTCTTCGCCGGCGAGGCGCGCGGGCTGTGGCTGTGGGCGATCGCCTGGCCCGAGCAGTCCGGGCTGCTGATGTACGACGAACTGGTGCTGACGGACCTGCGTGAGGCGGGCGCCGAGGTGGACCTGCTGCCCTGCGGGGCGCTCTCCCCGCGCATCCTGAGCTGACCGGGCCGGCCGCCAGGAAGGGGCGCCGCCCCGCGGCACGGGCCGGGCCGTCCGGCGGGCCGGTTATCCTTCTGAGGTCCCCCGTCCGTCCCGCAGCAGTCTGGAGTCCGCGTCGTGCGCATCGATCTGCACACCCACTCCACGGCTTCCGACGGTACGGACACCCCGGCCGAGCTGGTGCGCGCCGCCGCGGCCGCCGGGCTGGACGTCGTCGCGCTGACCGACCACGACACCGTCGCCGGCCACGCCGAGGCGCGGGCCGCGCTGCCCGAGGGGCTGACGCTGGTCACCGGCGCCGAACTCTCCTGCCGGCTCGACGGGGTGAGCCTCCATATGCTCGCCTACCTCTTCGACCCCGAGGAGCCCGAACTCGCCCGCGAGCGGGAGCTGGTCCGCGACGACCGGGTGCCGCGGGCCCGAGCCATCATCGGCAAGCTGCGCGAGCACGACATCCCGGTCACCTGGGAGCAGGTCGCACGGATCGCCGGCGACGGCGCCGTGGGCCGTCCGCACATCGCCACCGCCCTCATGGAGCTAGGCGTCGTCGACTCCGTCAACGACGCCTTCACGTCCTGGCTGGCCAGCGACGGCCCGGCGTACGTGGAGAAGCACGAGCTCGACCCGTTCGACGCGATCCGGCTGGTCAAGGCCGCGGGCGGGGTCACCGTCTTCGCGCACCCGCTGGCCGTCAAGCGCGGCCGGTGCGTACCGGAGAGCGCGATCGCCGAACTCGCCGCGGCCGGCCTGGACGGCATCGAGGTCGACCACATGGACCACGACGCGCCGACCCGCGCCCGGCTGCGCGGGATGGCCGCCGACCTCGGTCTGCTGACCACCGGCTCCAGCGACTACCACGGCAGCCGCAAGTCCTGCAGCCTCGGTGACTGCACCACCGACCCCGAGATCTACGGGGAGATCGTGCGCCGCGCCACCGGCGCCTTCCCCGTCCCCGGCGCGGGCGGCTGAGCCCCGCCGCGGGCCGTCGGCCGGCGCGCCGCACCGACCGCGCGCGACGCCGTTCCACCGGTCCGCGGGCCCGCGCCCGCCGCGCGGCCCACCGGCTCCTCGCTCTTCCTTCCTTCCCTCCTTTCCGTTTCCACTCCCGGTCGCCCTCCGGACCCGCGCGCCCCGCGCCGGCCCGTGACCGTCCCGATCCGCTCGTCCGTACCCCTCTCGCAAGGCCAGCACCATGTTCGACGTCGCCGTCTTCAGCACCCTTTTCGTCACGCTTTTCGTGATCATGGACCCGCCGGGGATCACCCCGATCTTCCTCGCCCTCACCTCCGGCCGGCCGGCCAAGGTCCAGCGCCGGATGGCCTGGCAGGCCGCCGCCGTCGCCTTCTGCGTGATCGCCGTCTTCGGGCTCTTCGGCCGGCAGATCCTGGGCCGGCTGCACATCTCGACGCCCGCGCTGATGATCGCGGGCGGACTGCTGCTCCTGCTGGTGGCGCTGGACCTGCTGACCGGGAAGTCGGAGGAGCCGACCCAGACCAAGGACGTCAATGTGGCGCTGGTGCCGCTGGGCATGCCGCTGCTCGCCGGGCCCGGCGCGATCGTGTCGGTGATCCTCGCCGTGCAGCACGCCCACGGGTTCGCGGCCCAGCTCTCCGTGTGGGCGGCCATCGCGGCGATCCATGTGGTGCTGTATCTGGTGATGCGGTTCTCGCTGGTGATCATCCGTGTGATCAAGGACGGCGGGGTGGTCCTGGTGACCCGGCTGGCGGGCATGATGCTGTCCGCGCTGGCCGTGCAGCAGATCATCAACGGCGTGCTGCAGGTCATCCAGGCGGCCTGAGCGGCGGCCCGCACCTACGGCAGCGCCCCCGTACGGCATGTTCCGTACGGGGGCGGTGCGGCATCGGTGGCCTGTCGGCGGCCAGGGATTAACGGGCGACGGTGTCGGCCGGGCGGATATAGATGCGCTGGCCGGTTGCGGCGGCCTGCTGCACGATCCGGTTGACGGAGGCGGCGTCCACGACGGTGCTGTCCACGGCCGTGCCGTCGACGTCGTCCAGGCGCATGATCTCGAAGCGCATCAGGCTTCTCCCTTCGTCGGAATCCTCCTGCGGAGAACGTGAGTGGTGCGGATCACCGGGCCTCGTCGCCCGCCGTCCGTACAGGTACAACGACCCGCACCCTGCAATCATTCCCTACGCTAAAGAAATTTTTCGACGGTCTAAATACTCGCAGGTAGAGCGGTTGTGCCCGCCGAGCCGACGCCCGGACAATAGGTCCGGTATGAACGACCTCCAGCCCCCGGGCCCCACCGACCTCGCCGCGCTCGCCGCCGGGATGGCGCGCACCAACGAGCTGCTCGCCCGGGTCCTCACCAAGGTCGGCACGACCCCCTCGGTGCACGCCGCCTTCGTCGACGCCGGCTACGTCTACGCCGCCGCCGGGAAGCTCGTCGCCGGCACCGAGGACCGCAAGGGCTTCGAGCTCGACGCCGAAGGGATCATCGAGTCCTTCATCGAGCGGTCCCGGACGATCTTCCCGGACAGCCGGCTGCTGCGGGTCTACTGGTACGACGGCGCCCGCCGCCGCCTCCACACCCCCGAGCAGCAGCGGATCGCCGAGCTGCCGGACGTGAAGGTCAGGCTCGGCAACCTCAACGCCAACAACCAGCAGAAGGGCGTCGATTCCCTGATCCGCTCGGACCTGGAGTCGCTGGCCCGGCACCGGGCGATCACCGACGCGGTGCTCATCGGCGGCGACGAGGACCTGGTCTCCGCGGTCGAGGCGGCCCAGGGCTACGGCGCCCGGGTCCACCTGTGGGGCATCGAGGCGCCGGTCGGCCGCAACCAGGCCGAACCCCTGCTGTGGGAGGCCGACAGCACCCGCGTCTTCGACCTGGACTTCTGCAAGCCCTACGTCACCCGGCGGACCGGCATCGACACCGCCGAGCAGGCCGGCGGCGAGAGCCCGGCGCCCGGCCGGGAGGAGGTCCGCTTCGTCGGGGCCCGGGTCGCCGCCCAGTGGCTTTCGGAACGCGGCCGGGAATGGGCGGCCGGACTGCTGCCCGGCCACCCCTACCTCCCCGGCCCCGTCGACCAGGAGCTGCTGACCGCCGCCGAGGCGCTGCTGCACCACTCCCTGCGCGGCCACGCCGACCTGCGCCGGGTGCTGCGGGACGGCTTCTGGGAGCACGTACAGGGACAGCTCTAGAGAGCCCCGCGGTGGCCGGGGGTGGTTCAGGCCCGGGCGAGGAGTCCCGCCAGCCGGTCGAAGAAGCTCGTCCAGCCCGCCTCCGCCTGCTGGTACTGCTCCGGAGTGAGGTTGCCGCCGAGCTGCCGGAAGGCCATCTCCGTCCGGTCCCCGAGATCGCTCAGGGTCACCCTGATCAGCTCGCCCTCCGAACTGCTCGGCGCATAGGCGTCGTTGAGCGTGAACTCCAGCGCCTCCGGCGGCACGACCTCCCGGTACACCCCGGAGAACGGCAGCTCGCTGCCGTCCGGGGAGTGCATGACCAGACTCCACGACCCGCCCGGCCGGACGTCCATCGTCATCCGCTCGACCGGCACCGTCAGCTCCCCGCCGAACCAGTACGCGAAGTGCGCGGGCGTGGTCCAGGCCTCGAAGACCAGGTCGCGGCGGGCGTCGAAGGTGCGGGTCAGCGCGATGCCGTGCGGGTCGTCCTGGGGGTTCTCGGTCATGTCGGGCCCTTCGTCGGCAGCCGGTGCCGGGCGGACCGCACCGGCCCGCCCGCTTCCTTTCGATGCTCGCCGAACCGTCCGGCGCTGTCCCGACGACACCCCGCCGGATGCCACTGCCGGGCGCTACCCCACCCCGCTCCAGAAACCCGTCAGCGCCTCGGCGGTCTTCTCCGGGCGTTCGACGTTGGGGGAGTGCTCGGCGCCCTCGATGACGGTGCGCCGGGCCGACAGCCGGCGCGCCATGTCGTCCATCGACGGCACCGGCCAGGCGTAGTCCAGCGACCCGGAGACGACGTGCACGGGGAGCCCGGTACGGGCCAGCTGCGCCACCCGGTCGGGCTCCGCCAGCATCTGCCGGCCGGTCGCGATCAGCTGCTCGGGGACGGTGTTCAGCCAACGACGGTGCAGGAACGCGCCGATCTCCGGCGGGGTCTGCGCGTCCGCCGCCTCCGGCGGGTCCAGCTCGCGCATCGCCCGCCAGACGTCCTCCATGCCCAGCGAGCCGAGCGCGTCGATCAGCATCCGCACCCGGGCCTGCTGGGACGTCTCGATGGCCCCCGGACCGGAGCTGAGCGCGGTCAGGGACCGGAACGGGGTGGCGTCGAGCAGCACCGCGGCCCGGGTGATCAGGCCGCCCAGCGAATGCCCGAGCAGATGCAGCGGGCCGTTCCCGGCCTGCTGCACGGCCCGCGCCTGGGCCAGTACGTCGAGCGCCAACTCCCGCTGGGCGTAAGCCCGTTCGTCCCGCGGACCGGAGGACTCGTGCTGCCCGCGGCCGTCCAGCGCGACCGCCCGGAACCCGGCCGCGGCGAGCGGCGCCAGCAAGGCGATGAAGTCCTCCTTGCTGCCGGTGAAGCCGGGCACCAGCAGCGCGGTCCCGATCGGCGCACCGTCGGGCCGGGCGTCGTGCACGGCGAACTCGCCGCGGTCGGTGTCGAGTCGGTACGCGCGGGCGCACGGGGGCAGCGTGAGGGTGGGCGGCCTACTCATGGGGTGAGGTTAACCGGACCGGTCGGGAAAACCGGGCCGGGACGCCGAACGACCCGGCACCCGCGGGGAGCGGGGCCGGGTCGTCCGGTCGAGCGGGCCGTACGGCGTCAGTCGGCCGGCTGGGCGGCCGCGGCCTTACGGGTCCGGGTGCGCTTCGGCTTGGCCGGAGCCTCCTCGCCCTCCACGGCGGCGGGGGCCGCAGCCGCGGTCTTCTTGGGGGCAGCGGTCTTCGCCGCCGTCTTGCGCGTCCGCTTCGGCTTGGCCGGGGCCTCCTCGGCGGCCTCGGCGGTCACCGCCGCGGCCTCGGGGGCCTCGGCGGCGGCCGGCTTGGCGGCGGCCTTACGCGTCCGGGTGCGCTTCGGCTTGGCGGGGGCCTCGTCGGTGCCCTCGGCGGTGTTCACCGCGGTCTCGGCGGCCTCCGCGGCCTCGGCGGTGGTGGCCTTGGCGGCGGCGGTCTTCCGGGTCCGGGTGCGCTTCGGCTTGGCCGGAGCCTCCTCGGCGCCCTCGACGGTGTCCACCACGGCCTGGGCGGCCTCGGTGGCTTCCTGCGCGGCCGGCTCGGCCTCGGCGGCCTTGCGGGTCCGGGTGCGGGTCCGCTTCGGCTTGGCCGGGGCCTCGGTCACCTCGGGCGCCGGGGCGACCGGGGCGGCCTCGGCCACCACGTCGGCGGCCTCCGTGTCCTGCGCCGGGGCGGCGCCCGCCACCGGGATCGTCGCCGCGGCCTGCCCGCTACGGGTCCGCCGGCGCCGGCGCGGCTGGCGCGGACCCGCGGACTCCTCGGCGGCCTCCGCGGCGTCGAGCGACCCGGTCGCCTGCGCCTCGGAAGCAGCCGGGTCGTCCAGCGGCGCACCACTGCGGGTACGGCGGCGCTGCCGCGGTGCACGGGTGCGCTTGGGACGCTCCTCCTCGACGGCCGGGCCCCGGCGGGGCCCGCGGCCGCGGCCGCCGGTCTCGCCCAGGTCCTCGACCTCTTCCGCGGCGAGCCCGGCCCGGGTGCGCTCGGCGCGCGGCAGCACGCCCTTGGTGCCCGCGGGGATGTGGAGCTGCTCGTAGAGGTGCGGCGAGGTGGAGTAGGTCTCCTCCGGCTCGTCGAACGGCAGGTCCAGCGCCTTGTTGATCAGCTTCCAGCGCGGGATGTCGTCCCAGTCGACGAGGGTGATCGCGGTGCCCTTGGCACCCGCCCGGCCGGTGCGGCCGATGCGGTGCAGGTAGGTCTTCTCGTCCTCGGGCGACTGGTAGTTGACGACGTGGGTCACACCCTCGACGTCGATACCGCGGGCGGCGACGTCGGTGCAGACCAGGACGTCGACCTTGCCGTTGCGGAAGGCGCGCAGCGCCTGCTCGCGGGCGCCCTGGCCGAGGTCGCCGTGGACCGCGCCGGACGCGAAGCCGCGCCGGGAGAGCTGGTCGGCGATGTCGGCGGCGGTCCGCTTCGTCCGGCAGAACACCATCGCCAGACCGCGGCCCTCGGCCTGCAGTATCCGCGCGACCATCTCCGGCTTGTCCATGGAGTGCGCGCGGAAGACGTGCTGGGTGGTGTTGGCGACGGTCTGGCCCTCGTCGTCCGGCGCGGTGGCGCGGATGTGCGTGGGCTGCGACATGTAGCGGCGGGCCAGCGAGATGACCTGGCCGGGCATGGTCGCGGAGAACAGCATGGTCTGCCGCTTGGCCGGCAGCAGCTGGATGATCTTCTCGACGTCGGGAAGGAAGCCCAGGTCGAGCATCTCGTCGGCCTCGTCGAGCACCAGGCTCTTGATCTGCGAGAGGTTGAGCTTCTTCTGGCCTGCCAGGTCCAGCAGCCGGCCGGGCGTGCCGACGATCACGTCGACGCCCTTCTTCAGCGCCTCGACCTGGGGCTCGTAGGCCCGGCCGCCGTAGATCGCCAGCACCCGCACATTGCGGACCTTGCCGGCGGTGAGCAGGTCGTTGGTGACCTGCTGGCACAGCTCACGGGTGGGGACGACGACGAGGGCCTGCGGCGCCTCGGTCAGCTGCTCGGGCTGCGCCCGGCCCGCCTCGACGTCCGCCGGGACGGTGACCCGCTCGATGAGCGGAAGTCCGAAGCCCAGGGTCTTGCCGGTGCCGGTCTTGGCCTGGCCGATGACGTCGTTGCCGGAGAGGGCGACGGGGAGCGTCAGTTCCTGGATGGGAAAGGGGGAAACGATGCCGACGGCTTCCAGGGCCTCGGCGGTCTCGGGAAAAATCCCGAGGTCTCGGAACGTAGACAGAATCTTGCCTCTTCTGTGAGACGCGGCGTGAGGCGGCGAAGGGGGTCGTACCGCACCGTCGCACGGTTTCGTACGGGGCCGGCCAGATGGGGCCGGTGGCGCGGGACCACTGCCAACGCTCAGGCGCTCCTGCCGCGAGCGGTGTGCCTCCTGCTGTGCGTATGTCTCGTACGCGCCGCGGGGGAGGGCGGTCGGTTTGGAGCCGATCGGGCCACCGACCGGGCATCCGCTTCGTGGAACGACCCACCGATACTCGGCAGGTCCAATACCACTGTACCCCGGATACGGCGCCCCCATCCGAAGGCTTGTATGAGTGAGGAATACGTCACGTCCCCGCACACCGCCCGGACCCCGCTCCGGCGGGCCGATCGTACGGGTGAACACAACTGGCTGACCAGGACCTTCCCCGGACCGCCGAGCGGGCTATTGTGCCGCCATGGGAACGCCTGACAACGCCGCGGCTGACGCGCAAGAACACACCGGGATCGCCGCCCAGGACTGGGCGCAGGCATCCGCCGACCCGCACTACCGGGCCGCCGTGATCGATCTGCTCGGCGCGCTCGCGTACGGCGAGCTGTCCGCCTTCGAGCGCCTGGCGGAGGACGCCAAGCTCGCGCCGACGATGGACGACAAGGCCGAGCTGGCCAAGATGGCCTCGGCCGAGTTCCACCACTTCGAGCGGCTGCGGGAGCGGCTGGCGCAGATCGAGGCCGAGCCGAACGAGGCGATGGAGCCGTTCGCCGCCGCACTGGACGAGTTCCACCGCCAGACCGCACCGTCGGACTGGCTGGAGGGCCTGGTCAAGGCCTACGTGGGCGACTCGATCGCCAGTGACTTCTACCGCGAGGTCGCGGCACGGCTGGACGCCGACACCCGCGACCTGGTGCTGGCGGTGCTGGACGACACCGGGCACGCGACCTTCGCCGTGGAGAAGGTGCGGGCGGCCATCGAGGCCGAGCCGCGGGTCGGCGGCCGGCTCGCACTGTGGGCCCGCCGGCTGATGGGCGAGGCGCTCTCGCAGGCCCAGCGGGTCGTCGCGGACCGCGACGCGCTCTCCACGATGCTGGTGGGCGGGGTCGCCGACGGCTTCGACCTGGCCGAGGTGGGCCGGATGTTCTCCCGGATCACCGAGGCGCACACCAAGCGGATGGCGGCACTGGGCCTGGCGGCCTGACCGACGGCGTACGAAGGAGGGGCCGCCGGGCGCTTCAGGCCGTCCGGTGCCCCTTCAGCGTCGCGGCCGGCCGCCGAAGACGGCTGCGCGGCGGGCGCACCAGGACCGACAGCAGCGCCGCGCCCAGGGCGGCCGCGGCGAGCATCACCTGGACGGGGTGCCCGGGGCCGAGGATCGAGCGGGTCAGCAACGCGCCGAGCAGGGCCGCGACCGGGCCGGTCGCCAGGGTGAGACCGCGCGCGGGGAAGCGGTCGGGCAGCCGGCGCATGGCGAAGACCGCGATGGCGAGGCCGATGGCCACGGCTCCGAGCGCTTCGAAGATCATGCTCTTCCCTTCCACGTTCCGTGCGGGCTTCGGGCACCACGCCGTCGGCGCGGTGCGCCGATCCGTCGGGCGAACAAATCGGTCGTAGGCGGTCGTACCCAGGGGGCGGCGGCAGCAACCCTCGGCGCGCCACCCCGCTGCCCGATCAGCGCAGCGGGCCGGAGACCGGTCCGGAGCCGGCTGCCGACCAGGACGAACGGAAAAAGGCGGCGGCCCGGGGGAACGCGTCCCCCGGGCCGCCGCCCTCGTGCTCCGCGGGCGCCGCGCGCGGCGCCCCTCGATCAGAGCGCGCCGAACCCGACCTTGCGGCCGGCCGGCTCGCCGATCTCGACATAGGCCAGCCGGTCCGCCGGGATCAGGACCTTGCGGCCGTGTTCGTCCGCCAGCTTCAGCAGCTCCGACTTGCCGGCCAGCGCCTCGGCCACCGCCCGCTCGACCTCTTCGGCAGACTGCCCGCTCTCCAGAACGATCTCGCGGGGCGCGTGCTGCACGCCGATCTTGACCTCCACGGCTTTTGTCCCTCCGACGGTCTGCAGGTCCCCCAGCACCGCTGGGGGGAGGATGCGCGGCCATCCGCGCCGTACGCAGCACACATTAGCCCGGTACGGGGACGCACAGGACGCCGTGGACCACGCCCGCAGCGAACAGGGTCAGTGCGTGTCGCTGCCGTGCAGCGGGAAGCCGGCGATGCCCTTCCAGGCGAGCGACGTCAGCAGGGCCACCGCGGTGTCCCGCGGAACCGCGCTCCCGGAGGAGAGCCAGTACCGCGCCACCACCTGGGAAACCCCGCCCAGGCCCACCGCCAGCAGCATCGACTCGTCCTGCGACAGGCCGGTGTCCTCGGCGATCACCGCGCTTATGGCCTCGGCGCACTCCAGCGACACCTTGTCCACCCGCTCGCGGACCGCCGGCTCGTTGGTCAGGTCCGACTCGAAGACCAGCCGGAAGGCGCCGCCCGGGTCCTCGACGTACGCGAAGTAGGCGTCCATCGTCGCCGCGACCCGCTGCTTGTTGTCGGTGGTCGACGCCAGCGCGGAACGCACCGAGTGCAGCAGTGCCTCGCAGTGCTGGTCCAGCAGCGCGAGGTAGAGCTCCAGCTTCCCCGGGAAGTGCTGGTAGAGCACCGGCTTGCTGACGCCGGCCCGCTCGGCGATGTCGTCCATGGCCGCGGCGTGGTAGCCCTGTGCGACGAAAACCTCCTGGGCCGCACCCAGAAGCTGGTTCCGCCGGGCGCGGCGTGGCAGGCGTGTGCCCCGCGGGCGCGCCGCCTCGGTCTGCTCGATGGCGCTCACGCTGCCTCCCAGAAATCGTTCCCTACGCGGCCAGTACAAGGTGGTGCACCGCGCCCGCCATCGTACTTTTGGGTAACCCGGCTGTGGGCGGTCCGGGCCGAGAATTTCTCTCCGGCCCCGGCGCGCCAATGCGACATAACGCCCCAGGTCATCGGTATTCGTCTTCGTTCAGCTCGACGACCCGCGCCTGCTCGGCGAGGTCCGCCTCGTTCGCGACGGCCGGGTCGATGCCGTTCAGCGCCTCGTCGCGCTGCGGTGCGAGATCGGCGTACTGCTCCTGGGCGTCCGCCTCCGGCGCCTCCACGTCGAATTCGGCGGTGTCGCTGTCGTCCACGAAAGTGTCCGGGTCTGTCGGGTCGACACGCATGATGACTGCCTTTCTCGGTGCTTTCTCGCGTGCTCGCTGGTCGGCTGGTGCCTGGCAGGAAAGCGGGGGCAGGGGCGGCCCGCCCCTGCCTACGAGCGTAGGAGAGCGGCCGCGACGGCGCGATGCGGTGTGTGACCGCGAACACACGATCGGGGGTGTGATCGTCTCGTAACATCGACCCCATGTCTTCGACCGAGTCGCCGGACACCGCGACCACCGCCCTCCCGGTGCCCCCCGCCGGCCCAGGTCGGCCCGGCGCGGCGGAGACGGTGCGCACCGTGACCCTGCCGGGCCTGACGCTCACGGTACGGGCGCCGGAGGGGCAGCCCGAAGGGCGGGGCGCCGACGGGCCGGGGGCGGCCCGGGACCGCGAGCCCGCGCTCTACGTCCACGGCCTCGGCGGCTCCTCGCAGAACTGGTCGGGACTGATGCCGCTGCTCACCGACCGGCTGGACGGCGAGGCGCTCGATCTGCCCGGCTTCGGGCACTCCCCGCCACCGGGTGACGGCAACTACTCCGTCTCCGCGCAGGCCCGCGCGGTGATCCGGTACCTCGACGCGGCCGGCCGCGGCCCGGTCCACCTCATCGGCAACTCCATGGGCGGCACCACCGCCACCCGCGTGGCCGCCGCCCGGCCGGACCTGGTCCGCACCCTGACGCTGATCTCGCCGGCCCTGCCCGAGCTGCGGCCGCAGCGCACGGCGGTGCCCACCGCACTGCTCGCCGTGCCCGGCATCGCCACCCTCTTCGCCCGGCTCACCCGCGACTGGACCGCCGAGCACCGCACCCGCGAGGTGCTGTCCCTCTGTTACGGCGACCCCGCAAGGGTGACCCCGGAGGGCTTCGACACCGCGGCCGCGGAGTACGCCCGGCGGCTCGAACTCCCTTATTTCTGGGAGGTGATGGAGCGTTCGGCGCGTGCGCTGGTGAACGCGTACACGCTCGGCGGACAGCACAATTTGTGGCGGCAGGCCGAACGCGTGCTCGCCCCCACCCTTCTCGTCTACGGTGGACGCGACCGCCTGGTCTCCCTCCGGATGGCCCGGCGGGCGGCCGCGGCGTTCCGCGGTTCGCGGCTGCTGACACTGCCGGAGGCGGGGCACGTGGCGATGATGGAGTACCCGGAGGCGGTGGCGCGCGCCGTCCGCGAGCTGCTCGATTCCGAGATGACCGAAGTGACCGCTGATCCGGGCAGGAGCTGACACGCCCCGTGGGACGTCATAGCCGCCGAGACCGGCCGGAGGCCGAAGACCCCTCGCAGTCCGCGGCGCCGCCCGGCCAGAGTCCGCCGGCCGGCCGGGCACCCGCCCCCGGTCCCGGCCCGGGGCGCCGCAGGCGCGAGCCGGCCGGAGGCGACACGGTCCGCGGCGGCCACCCCGAACAGCGTGAACCGGGCGGCGCCTGGGGCGCGTTCCCGGGCGTGCCGGCCTCCTCGATGACGCCCGGGACGGCAGCCGGGCGGACCGCGCCCGGGACGCCCGGGCAGGCCGCACCGCGCATTCCCCGCCCGCGCGCGGAGATGGCCCCCGGCGCACCGCCGATGGCCGCACCGGGCACCGGGCCCGGCCCACGGCGGGACTACGTGGCCGCCTTCGACGCGGGGCAGTTCACCCGGCGGCCGGACGGCCCCGGCGGCGCGCTCGACGCGGACGCCGCCGACGACGATGTCTTCCGGGCCGGTGCGCCCGGCGCCGTCCGTACGCCCGCCGCAGCCGTGGCGTACGGCCGGCCGAACGCCGGAGATGCGGCGGGTGGCGCGGCGGGCGCACGGGTGCCCGAGCCCGCCGGGCCCGCGGACCGTGACGCCGACGAGGACTTCGCGGCCGGTGCGGACGCCGCCTTCGACGAGCCGCGACACGGCGCCCGGAGGGGCGGCAAGGGCCGGACCTTCACCGGCGCGGCGGCCGCCGCGGTCACCACCGTGCTCGCCGTCGTCATCGCCGGCCAGGTCGCCGAGCAGCACAAGGACGGCGGCGACCCGCAGCCGCGCAGCGGCAACGACCGTACCGACGCGGCCGGTGACGAGGCCTCGCGGTCGCAGTCCCGGCCCACCCAGGACGCCAAGCCCGCCGGCTACGACGAGCAGATGGCGCAGGCCTTCCCGCTGGACGCGCACCTCACCGCGAGCGGACGCTTCAAGCCGGTCGGCGGGGACGCCGAGGCGCCCGGCCACGGCAAGGTGCTGCGCTACCGCGTCGACATCGAGGAGGGACTGCCGCTGGACGGCACGCTCTTCGCCGAGGCGGTGCACAAGACCCTGAACGACGACCGGAGTTGGGCGCACGGCGGACAGCGGACGTTCCAGCGCGTGGCCTCCGGCCCGGCCGACTTCGTGATCACCCTGGCGAGCCCGGGGACCACCGCGAAGTGGTGCGCCAAGTCCGGTCTCGACACGTACGAGGAGAACGTCTCCTGCGACTCGGCGGCCACCGACCGGGTCATGATCAACGCCTACCGGTGGGCGCAGGGCGCGCAGACCTACGGGCGCGACAAGATGCACGCCTACCGCCAGATGCTGATCAACCACGAGGTCGGCCACCGGCTCGGGCACAACCACGAGAGCTGCACCCGGCAGGGCGCGCTCGCCCCGGTGATGATGCAGCAGACGAAGTTCCTGACCACGGACGGCGTGACCTGCCGGCCCAACTCCTGGCCGTATCCCACCGCGCACTGAGCGGGCGCACACGGCGGCGTAGCGATCACATAGCGCGTCGAAACGCCCCAAGAGGCGGAAAGTTACGTGCTTTCACCCCTTCCGGTGGCGCGACGGACAACCGTCCATCGCGCCACCGGCCCTTTTGCATAGCGTCTTCCTGCAGCTCGACGGTCGTGCGGCCGTCGCGTCAGGAAAGCCGACATGGGAGGACGGGGGTGCCGCCGTGCGCATTGGACTCCTCACCGAGGGTGGCTATCCGTACGCACCGGGTGAATCGCACGCGTGGTGCGACCGGCTCGTACGCGGGCTCACCGGCCATGACTTCGAGGTCTACGCCCTGCGCGCCGACCCCCGGCGCGAACGTGGCCGGCCCGTGCTGCCCGGGCACGTCCGGGTGCACGACGCCCCCCTCTGGGGCGACTTCCCCGCCGGGCACCACCGGGCCGCGGACGAGCGCCGCGGCCGGGCACCCGGACGGCGGGCCCGGCGCCGCTTCGCCGAGCACTTCGGCGACCTGCTGACCGCGCTCGCCTCGGCACCCCCCGAAAACGCCCTGACCAGGAAGGCGGACCGTTTCGCCAGCGGTCTGTACGGACTCGCCGAACAGGCCCGCGACGACGGCGGGCTGCCCGCCCTGCTGCGCTCCGAGGACGCCGTGCGCCGGCTGGAATCGGTCTGCCACGGCCCCCGGGCCCTGCCCGCCGCGCACGGCGCCCAGGTGGGCGACCTGCTGACGGTCGCCGACCGGCTCGAACGCGCCCTGCGCCCGCTCTCGTTGGACTGGTACGGCGACGGGGACACCCCCGGCCTCGACGGCGCCGATCTCTGCCACGCCACCTCCGGCGGCGCGGCCGCCCTCCCCGGCCTGCTGGCCCAACGCTTCTTCGGTACCCCGCTCCTGGTCACCGAGTACGGCGTACGGCTGCGCGAGCACTACCTCGCGCGCGCCGCGGCGCCCCTGAGTGCCCCGGTGCGCGCCCTGCTCGCCGCGTTCCAGGGCGCGTTGGCCGCCGAGATCTATGCCCAGGCCGCCCTGATCACTCCCGGCAACGCGCACGCCCGGCGCTGGCAGGAGCGCTGCGGCGCGGACCGGGAACGGCTGCGCACGGTCCACCCGGGCATGGACGCCGCACCGTTCGCGACCGTCGCGGACGCCCCGGCCGACGACTCCAAGACCCTGGTGTGGGTCGGCGCGGTCGAGCCCGCCAAGGACCTCGTCGCGCTGCTGCACGCCTTCGCGGAGGTCCGCCGGGCCGAGCCGGAGGCCACCCTCCGGATCATCGGCGGCCTCGGCCGGGACCCCCGGGCGGCCGGCTACCTCGCCCACTGCCGGGCACTGGCCGCCCAGCTCTTCCCCGACGAGGCGGCCGATGCCGTCACCGTCGGCGAGAACCCGGTCAGCTTCGAGGAGCTCGGCAGCCCCGACGCGCCCACCCTGGCGGACGCCTATGCCTCCGCCTCCGTAGTGGTGCTCTCCAGCGTCGTCGAGGGCTTCCCGCGCTCCCTGGTGGAGGCGATGTTCTGCGGCCGCGCCACGGTGTCGACCGACGCCGGCGCGGTCTGCGAAGTCATCGGCGGCACCGGGCTGGTGGTCCCGCCGCGCAACCCCCGCGCGCTCGCCGAAGCCTGCGGCGCGCTGCTCGGCGACCCGGACCGCAGGGCCCGGCTGGGCGCGGCCGCCCGGGCCCGGGCGCTCGAACTGTTCACCGTGGAGCAGAACACCGCGGCATTTCGTGGCATCTACCTGGAACTGATCTCGCACGCCCCGGCCCGCCCGCCCGGCGCCCGGGACCGGGACGCGCACGGCGTACCGCAGCCGTTCGCCCACCCCGCCGAATCCCATGTCCCCGGCCGCTGGGCCGGCACCGGCGCGGCCACCGGGCCCGCTCCCGCACCGGCCGGCCGGACGCCGAGCTGGGCGGTGCCATGAGGCGGCGCGGACTGAGGGCGAAGCGGCCTACCGACCAACCGGGCGACAGACAGCCGTGGTTGGCGCGACGGAGAGGAAAGGGGTGGCGGCAGTGGTGACAGGTGTGCTGGACGTGATGTGCGCGATGGGAGTGGTGGGTGTGGCCCTGGTGACGGGCATGGCCGACGTGGCCCACGCCGGCAACCGGGACGGCCTCCGCCGCCGCGCACCCCGGGACCGCGCCGCGGGCCCCCACCCGGTACCGGTGCGCCCGACGGCCCCGGAGAAGGGGGACGAACGATGACCACCCCGGACCGCAGCCCCACCGGCGCCCTCCACAACAGCGCGGCGGACGGCCCTACGGCGTCCGCCCCCGCGCCCCGCAAGGCCGTCACCGCCCGGCCCGCCCGCCGCGGCCCCGCCGACCCCGTACGTGCCCTGATGCACCGTCACCACGCGCTCTGCGCCCAGGCCGTCGACCCGCTGGAGATCGCCGCCGGCCTGGAGGCCCACGGCGTCACCGACCGCACCGCCGCCCGCTTCCGGCACCGGGACGTCTTCTCCCTCGCCGAGGAGCTCTACGCCCGCGTGCCGCGCGCGGAACCCGGCGCGGCGGGAACGGCGGCCCGCCCGGGCGCGAGCGCCGGAGAGCGGGCCCTGGACGGCACGGCGGGGGAGTGGACGGCGGACGGCGGGGCGGATTACGGGACGCACCGCGGGGCTGGGGGTGACCCCCTGGACGACGGGGACGGATCGTCGTACGCGGGCGGCGGATCGTCGTATCCCGGCGGCGGGGCGGGGCGGCCGTACGCCGGCGGGGCGGTGGGGCAGCCGTGCGCGGGCGGGGCGGTGGGGCAGCCGTACGCCGCCGGCGGGGTGGCGGGGCGGTCCTGCTCCGACGGCGCCGGCGGGCCGCGGATTTTCTCCCCCGCCCCCTCCCCCCTCTCCCCCTTCGGGGGAGGGGGCGGGGGGTGGGTCCGGGGGTGGGGGGGACGCTGCGGCGCCGCGCTGCACCTCCTCCCCGCCGCCCTCTGCGCCGCCACCCTCGCCGCCCTCGCCTCCGTCGGCCGGACGGCAACGCCCCTGGTCCGTACGTTCGTTGGTGTCACGGCAACACCCCTGGCCCGTACGGCCGTTGGTGTCACCGGCCTGGTACTGACCGCCCTCGCCGTCCGGCTGGCCGTACGCACCGGCCCGTTGCGCGCCCGCCACCCCGGCACCGGCCCCCGCGCCGCCACCCTGTGGACCTGCTGGACCGTCAGCTACGCGCTCGGCGGGGACCGGCTGCTCGGCCGGCTGCTGCCCGGCGGCCCCGCCCTGACGGCCGTCCACCCCCGCCCCGCCCTCGCCGCCGCCCTCGCGCTCGCCCTCGCCGTGCTCCCCGCCGCCGCCTCCGCCCGCTGGTTCGCCGTACGCGGCCGCCGGGGCCTGGCCGCCAGCCGCGGCCTGGGCGAGTTCGCGGCCCGCATCCGGCCGCTGCTGCTCGGCACCACCTTGCTCTTTCTGGGCACGCTGACCGCCCTGCTCCTCGGTGCCCGGGCGGCCCTCCAGGGGAGCGACGGCGGCGCCCTCCCGGTGGTGTCCGTCCTCGCCCTCGGGCTGCTGCTCTTCCTCGCCCGGCTGCTCACCGTCCACGGCTTCCCCAAGCCCGCCACCGTCGGCCTGGCCTCGGCCGCCGCCCTGGAGGCCCTCGCCCCCGCCCTCGTCCTGATCGCCCGGCTCCCCGGCGCGCCCCCGCTCGACACCCCGGTCCGGGCGCTGGCAGCCGCCGTCGGACCGGCCGCGGTCCCCGCCCTGGCCTGTACCGCCGCCGCCCTCGGCCTCCTCGCGTACGGCCTGCGGGCGCTCACCGGCGCCTGCGCGCACTCACCCGCCCCCGCCTGCCCGGCGAAGGCGTCCCGGCCGTGACCCTCCCGACGGCCACCGGGCCGCACGCCCACGTCGCCCCACCCGGGCGCCCGCACCACGCACCACCGCCGCAGAGGCACCCGGCAACGGCCTCTCCGGCACCTCCGGCCGCGGCGGCCCGCCCGCCGCGGACCACGCCCCCCACGCGGCACCCGTTCCTACGACGGACGCCGACCCCCCGGCCGGAGCGCACGCACTTCCCACCATCCGCCTTAGGAGCACGACACATGAACGTCCAGCCGACCGAAGCCCGACGGCACCGGGGGGTCGCACGATGAGGGTGCTGCTCATCGGCGCCAACGGCTACCTCGGCCGTTACGTCGCCGACCGCCTGCTCGCCGACCCCGCCGTCCAGCTCACCGCCCTCGGGCGGGGCGACGACGCCGACGTCCGCTTCGACCTGGCCACCGGCAGCCCCGGGGCGCTCACCCGCTTCCTCGACGCGGTCCACCCCGGCGTGGTCGTCAACTGCGCCGGCGCCACCCGAGGCGGCGCCCGCGAGCTGACCCGGCACAACACCGTCGCGGTCGCCACCATCTGCGAATCGCTGCGCCGCAGCGGCTGCGGCGCCCGCCTGGTCCACCTCGGCTGCGCCTCCGAGTACGGGCCCTCGCAGCCCGGTTCGTCGACCGCCGAGGACGCCGTGCCGCGTCCCGGCGGGCCGTACGGCGTCAGCAAACTGGCCGCCACCGAAATGGTCCTGGGCTCCGGCCTCGACGCGGTCGTGCTCCGGGTCTTCTCGCCGGTCGGCCCCGGCACCCCGGCCGGCTCCCCGCTCGGCCGGCTCGCCGAGGCCATGCGCCGCGCCATGCAGTCCGGCGACAACGAACTCAAGCTCGGCGGGCTCGGCGTGCAGCGGGACTTCGTCGACGTCCGGGACGTCGCCCGCGCCGTGCACGCCGCCTCGCTGTCCGCCGCACAGGGCGTCGTCAACATCGGGACCGGCCGCGCGGTACGACTGCGCGAGGCCGCCTCGGTGCTCGCCCGGGTGGCCGGCTTCGGCGGCGCGCTGCACGAACTCGACTCCCCGCCGGCCCGGCTCGTCATCCCCGGCCCGGCCGGCGAGCACCCGGTCGGTTCGCCGCCCGCCACCTACCCCTATCCGGACGGCTGCGGCACCTGGCAGCAGGCCGACGTCCGCACCGCCCGCGACCGGCTCGGCTGGCGCCCCCGGATCGTCCTGGAGGAATCCCTCGCCGACATCTGGATGGAGGCCGCATGTCGCATCTGACCACCCCCGCCGGCCCCACCCGCGCCCCGACCGGCGCCGCCCCGCTCGGCCTGGGCGTGCCCGGCTTCGCCCATCCGCTGCTCGCGCCCGCCGAATGGGCCGGACTGCTCCACTGCGGGCCGGGCCTGGTGCACTGGGCGGTGCTCGACGTGTCCAACGGGCCCGGCGCCCGCCCCGACCCGCACTGCGTCCCGGCCGCCGCCCGCCTCCGTGAGATGGGTGTCCGAGTACTGGGACACCTCGACCTCGGCCGGGGCACCCGCCCCTTCGGCGAGCTGCTCTCCGACGCCCACCGCTACCTGGAGTGGTACCGCGTCGACGGCTTCTGGCTGGACCGCACCCCCACGGACCGGCCCCTGCTGCCCGCCACCCGGCGGATCGCCGCCGCCCTGCGCGGCCTGTGCCCGGACGGCCACCTCGTCTTCGGACACGGCAGCCACCCGCACCCCGGCTACGCCGAAGCCGCCGACCAGCTCGTCACCTTCGCCGGCCGGTGGGCCGATTACCGCTGGTCACAGGTGGCGGAGTGGACCGCCGACCACCCTCCGGAGCGGTTCTGCCACCTCGTGCACAGCGTGCCGCGCACGCACCTGGACGAAGCGCTGCGGATCGCCCGCTGGCAAGGGGCGGGCACCGTGTACCTCACCGACCGGCGGGCCGGGGCCGCGGACGCCGTCGGAAGGGCCTGGGAATCACTGCCCGGCTACTGGGACGAATTCGTCTCGCGCATCGGACCGGGTGTCTCGGAATGAAGATGGGCGTGGCAGTGTTACGGAAAGACAAGCCAGTCCTCAGATACCGACCAACCCCCTTGTTGAGGTCATCCGTGTCGCTGCCACCCCTGGTCGAGCCCGCTTCGGAGCTCACCGTCGACGAGGTCCGCAGGTACTCCCGCCACCTGATCATTCCCGATGTCGGAATGGACGGGCAGAAGCGGCTGAAGAACGCCAAGGTGCTCTGTGTCGGCGCCGGCGGTCTGGGCTCGCCCGCGCTGATGTACCTGGCCGCGGCCGGCGTCGGCACCCTCGGCATCGTGGAGTTCGACGAGGTCGACGAGTCGAACCTGCAGCGCCAGATCATCCACAGCCAGGCGGACATCGGCCGTTCCAAGGCCGCGTCCGCCAAGGACACGGTGCTGGGCATCAACCCGTACGTCACGGTCAACCTCCACGAAGAGCGCCTCGACTCCACGAACGTCATGGAGCTCTTCGCCCAGTACGACCTGATCGTGGACGGCACCGACAACTTCGCCACCCGCTATCTCGTCAACGACGCCTGCGTGCTGCTGAACAAGCCGTATGTCTGGGGCTCCATCTACCGCTTCGACGGCCAGGCGTCGGTCTTCTGGTCCGAGCACGGCCCCTGCTACCGCTGCCTGTACCCGGAGCCCCCGCCGCCGGGCATGGTGCCCTCCTGCGCCGAGGGCGGCGTCCTCGGTGTGCTGTGCGCCTCGATCGGCTCCATCCAGGTCAACGAGGCCATCAAGCTGCTCGCCGGCATCGGTGACCCGCTCGTCGGCCGCCTGATGATCTACGACGCGCTGGAGATGACGTACCGTCAGGTCAAGGTCCGCAAGGACCCCGACTGCGCGGTCTGCGGCGAGAACCCGACCGTCACCGAGCTCATCGACTACGAGGCGTTCTGCGGCGTCGTCTCCGAGGAGGCCCAGGCGGCGGCGGCCGGCTCGACGATCACTCCGCAGCAGCTCAAGGAGTGGATCGACGCCGACGAGAAGATCGACATCATCGACGTCCGCGAGCCGAACGAGTTCGAGATCGTCTCCATCCCCGGCGCCCGGCTGATCCCCAAGAACGAGTTCCTGATGGGCACCGCCCTCCAGGACCTCCCCCAGGACCGGAAGATCGTCCTGCACTGCAAGACGGGCGTCCGCTCGGCCGAGGTGCTGGCCGTCCTGAAGTCCGCGGGCTTCGCCGACGCGGTCCACGTGGGCGGCGGCGTCATCGGCTGGGTCAACACGGTCGAGCCGGAGAAGCCGGTCTACTGATCGATGCCGGTGGGCTGATCACCGCGTCCTGAACAGCGCCGAAGGCGCCGGTCCGTATGCCACGGACCGGCGCCTTCGCGTTGCCCGGCTGCCAAGGCCGCCCCAGGGCCGGGGGCTGCCCTTGCGCGTCAGATCTCGCCCTTGCGCGTCAGATACGTGAAGGCCAGCCAGCCCGGCAGGACCGGCAGCCAGAAGACCATCAGCCGGAACAGCAGCACCGCCGGGAACGCGGTGTCGCCAGGGAGCCCGGCGATGGTCAGCGCGGTGATCAGCGCACCCTCGACGGCGCCCACGCCGCCCGGTGTCGGGGCGGCCGAACCCAGTGCGTTGCCGGCGAGGAAGGCCACCGCGATGCTCGCGTAACTGATCTTGTCGCCGCCGCCGAACGCCCGGATCGACGCGTCCAGGCACATCACGTTCGCCGCAGTCAGCAGCAGCATCCCGCCGATGCCGGTGACCAGCTTCCGCGGCCGCTGCAGGATGTCCAGCATCCGCGGCACCACACCGGCGAACAGCGACCGCACCCGCGTCGAGACGAACTTCCGCAGCACCGGCACGGCCGTGACGACCAGGACCAGCACGGCCACGGTCAGCAGCCCGGCGATGACCGTACGGGACGGCGAGATGTCCTGGGTCTGCTCGGTGCCGGTCAGATAGCCGAACGCCAGCAGCAGCAGGATGTGGCTGCCCAGCCCGAACAGCTGGGAGGCGCCGACGCTGGCCACCGCCAGACCGGGCCGGACCCCGGCGCGCTGGAGGAAGCGGGTGTTGAGCGCCACCCCGCCGATCGCGGCGGGCGCCACCAGCTTCACGAAGTTGCCCGCGATCTGCGCGATCATGGTCCGGACGAACGACACCTTCTCCGTGACGAACCCCAACAGGCTCATCGCCGCCGCGATGTACGTCGTCGCCGAGAAGAACATCGCCACCAGCACCCACACCCACTGGGCCTCGCTGACCACGTCACCGAGGTTGAAGTTGGTGAGCTGGGACAGCAGCAGATACACCGCGAACGCACCGGCGATCCAGCTGATGAGGATCCGCGGGCTGAGCCGTTCCAGCTTCGCCGGCTCGATCACCGCGGTGGGCCGGATCAGCAGCACCTGACGGCGGATCTGGGCCAGCAGGTCCTCCTCGCGGGCCTCCTCCGACGCCTCGTCCAGCGCCCGCTTCTCGGCGTTCTTCTCCGCGTGCCGCTCGGCCCGCAGCGTCCTGCGGTCCTTCGGGGCCGCCTCCCGGTCCTCCCGGGCCTCCTTGGCGGCCTGCGACGCCGCCAGCACCGCCTCCCGCTCCCGCTTGGCGCGCTCCCGGGCCAGCTGGCGCAGGGTGGCCCGGGTGGTGCGGCTCAGCGCGATCGGCTGGAGCAGCGGCAGGCTGTCCGCGACCGCGTCCGGGCCGAGCACCTCGACGGCCGCCGCCACCGCCCGCTCGGCGCCGACCCGCAGGCCCAACGTGACCAGCAGCTGGGCGATGTCCATCCGCAGCACGAGGTCACCGGCCGCGATCTCACCGCCGCGCAGCTCGGTCAGCACGATGTTGCCGGAACGATCCACCAGCAGCGCGTCGCCGACCAGCCGCCGGTGCGCGATCCGCCGCGACTGCAGCGCCTCGACCTGCCGCCAGGCGCTGTGCATCAGCGCGTCGGTGATCTCCTCGTCGGCCAGCGAGTCGAAGCTGCGGCCCCCGATGTGCTCGTAGACCAGCATCACCGCGTCCGGGCCGAGCTCGGAGGTGGCGATCAGCTTGGGGGCGTTGGCGCCGGCCGCGATGGCCGCGTACGCCAGCAGCGCCTCCTGCTCCAGGGCCTGGCGCAGCGACTGCAGGCTGCGGCGCTGGTTGATGCCGCCGCGCAGCGACAGCCGGCGCCAGACCCGGTAGAAGAAGCCCTGGGCCTGCTGCTCGCGGTCGACCACGGTGACGTCGATCGGCGGGCCGTCCTCCAGGGTGACCAGGTAGCGGCGGCCGCGGTCGGCGTGCTCGTTCTGCTCGGGGCCCGCGGTGTGCTCGGAGTTGGCGGTGTCCTCCGCGCGCATCGCGCTGACCGGGCGGAAGCCGACCCGGCGCAGCCCGGCCAGGAGGTTCTGCCCGGTGGGCCGGACGTTGGGGGAGCCGACGGCGTAGAGGGTGCCGAACGCCACGGTCCAGCCGATCAGCACCGTCGTGATGATCGCGAACGGTGTGGTGTAGCGGCCGACCAGCACCGCGAACGCGTCGAGCAGCAGCACGCCCCACATCGCGACCCGCCAGCGCGGCCGCCGGGACATGCCCACCGCCGTCATGTAGGCGATCACCGGCGCCAGATAGCTGTGCACCGGCGCGGAGAGCGAGCCGTTCGCCAGCGGCTGGGTCAGCGCCACCCTGATGGAGGCCGGGGCGGCCTCGGCCACCCACAGGTCGGTGGCGAGCGACACCCCGTGCGCCAGGACGGCGGCGAGCACACCGTCCGCGATCCGCAGCCCGTCCCGCTTGATCAGCCGCTCGACGGCGAACGCCACGGGCACGATCAGCACCGCGACGCTGGCGCTCAGCCCCGCCAGGTTGATCAGCAGCGGGGGAGTGGCCCGCGCGCCGGTGCCGATGTCCCGGGCCAGGCCCGCGGTGGTGCCGTGCGCGAACGTGGCCAGACCGAGAACCAGGGCGATGCCGGCCATACCGAGCAGCAGCCGCAGCAGGTCGGAGGGCCGGTGCACCCGGGCGGGCAGCAGCGGCTCGTCACCGGAGACCCGGTCGACGTGGAACTCGCCGCACGCGTCGGCGGCCGCCCCGTCGCGGTGCGAACCCGTCCGGGACGTGCCGAGTGCCGCGGCCGGGCCCGGCTCGGCGCCCTTGCCGTGCTCCACGTGGGCGTCGTCCGGTGCCTGTCGGTGTTGCCGGTCGCTCTTCGGCTCCTCCTCGTGTCCCTTGGGTGGTGCGGGCTCCTTGGGCCCTTCCGGCCTCTGGGACGCCCCCGGTCGTTCGGCCTTCTTGATCGTGCTCGCCTTTTCGGTAGCGGAAGCCGGGGCCGGCCTCCGTTGGTGCTTCCCCTCGACGGGCAGCGCTTCAGGGGCGCCCGCCTCCCGCGGAGGCGCCGCGCCCTGCTGCTCGGCCGTCTCTTCTTGATCTCGTATCACCAGTCACCGTCCGGAAGATGGTGGCACGGCCGACCGGTGGAGGGGGGCATCAGGGTGCATTTCGGGGTGACGGGAAGCGGAACCTCCGCCACCGCGCCGGGTCCGGTGGCGGCCGCCGCCGGTGTTCCGAAGGGTGGTGGACCATGTGTCCGCTCCCATTGTCGGTGCCGTGCGGCAGGATGGACCGAATGAGTGGTACCGGAGACACGGCGCCCGGCGCCGACGCCGGGGAGCTGCCCGCCTATGCCGAGCGGGTGCTCTCCGTCGCCGAGCTGATCCCGGCCGGCCGGGTCATGACGTACGGCGACGTCGCGGAGTATCTCGCAGGAGAGGAGCAGCCCGAAGGGCTTCCAGGGGAGGGCGGTGACGGGCGACGGGTCGGCGGCCCCCGGCAGGTCGGCAGGGTGATGGCGCTCTACGGCGGCGCGGTGCCCTGGTGGCGGGTGGTGCGCGCCGACGGGCGGCTGCTGCCCGGCAGCGAACTGCGCGCCCTGGGCCACTACCGAGACGAGGGAACCCCGTTGCGGGCCGCGTCGCAGGGGAGCGACGACCACATACCCAAGATCGATATGCGGCGCGCCCGTTGGGACGGCCGGCGGGACGAGCGGGACGACCCGGACGGTCGGCCGGACGACCGGGACGACCGGGACGACCGGGATGGTCGGCCGGACGACCGGGACGATGCATGGGACGACTGAGCCGCCTGGCCCAGGCCCCGGCACCAGCCCCTGCCCCGGCACCTGCCCCGGAACCGGCCGTGGCCCGCCCCGGCGGCCCGTGGACCGGTCCCCGGCCCGGGCGCCGACTGGCGTAGCGTCGGGCACTGCCGTCCCGGCGCCGGCCGCCACCACGGCCCCGCCGCCCGGCCACCGGTCACCCCGGCACCCGGCAGCGCGGCGCACCCCGCACCGCATCCGCACCACGACCAGCACCCTCCTCAGGACCGGCGATCCACGTGAGCTCCTCCTTCTCGGCCGTCCCGCCGACGCAGCCCCGCCGGGCGGCGCGGCAGGACGCCTCCGGCGCGTACCGACTGGTCCGCACCCCGCCGGAACGGGTGGACCCTCCCACCTTGGACGCAGCCCAGCGCGCCGTGGTTGACCACCGCGACGGCCCGCTGCTGGTCCTCGCCGGCCCCGGCACCGGCAAGACCACGACCCTCGTCGAAGCCGTCACCCGCCGGGTCCGGGACGGCGGCGACCCCGAGCGGATCCTCGTCCTCACCTTCAGCCGCAAGGCCGCCGTCGACCTCCGCGACCGCCTCGCCATCCGCCTGCGCGCCCTGGAGAAGCCGCGCCGGCGCCCCGGGAAACACGGCGACCGGCCGGGGACACCGCCCACACCGGCCGGCATCCCGCAGGCCACCACCTTCCACTCCTTCTGCTACGCCCTGGTCCGCGCCCACCAGGACGCCGACCTCTTCGCCGACCCCCTGCGGCTGCTGTCCGGCCCCGAGCAGGACCTCGTCGTCCGCGAACTCCTCCAGGGCCAGGCCGACCTCGCCGGCGCGGGCCGGGCCGCGATCAGCTGGCCCGACGACCTCCGCGCCTGTCTGACCACCCGCGGCTTCGCCGACGAGGTCCGCGCCGTGCTCGCCCGCAGCCGCGAACTCGGCCTCGGCCCGGACGCCCTCGGCGCCTTCGCCCGCCGCACCGGCCGCCCCGACTGGCACGCCGCCGCCGGCTTCCTCGCCGAATACCTCGACGTCCTCGACGGCCAGGGCGTCCTCGACTACGCCGAACTGGTCCACCGCGCGGTGCTCCTGGCCGAACGCCCCGACGTCGCCGCCGAACTCGCCACCACCTACGACGCCGTCTACGTCGACGAGTACCAGGACACCGACGCCGCCCAGGTACGCCTGCTGCGCGCGCTCGCCGGCAACCACACCGCGGCCGCCGCCCCCGGTACCCCCGGCCGTACCCTCGTCGCCTTCGGAGACCCCGACCAGTCGATCTACGCCTTCCGCGGGTCGGACGTCAACGGCATCCTCGACTTCCCCGAAACCTTCCGCCGCGGCGACGGCACCCCCGCCCCCGTCGCCGTCCTCGACACCTCCCGCCGCTCCGGCGCCACCCTCCTCACCGCCACCCGGCAGCTCACCCACCGGATGCCGCTCACCCGCCTCCCGGCCGCCAAGGTCCGCGCCCACCGCGAACCCACGCCCGTACGGGACGGCGGCCGCGTCGAGGCGTACACCTACCCCACACCCGGCGCCGAACTGGACAACGTCGCCGACATCCTGCGCCGCGCCCACCTGGAGGACGGCGTGCCCTGGCGCGACATGGCCGTCCTCGTCCGCGCCGGCGGCCGCTCCATCCCCGCCGTCCGCCGGGCCCTCACCTCCGCCGGCGTCCCCCTCGACATCGACGGCGACGAACTCCCGCTGCGCCACGAACCCGCCGTCGCCCCCCTGCTCACCGCCCTCCGCGCCGCCGCCCGCGCCGCCCTCGACCCCGATCCGGACACCGCCGATCCGGACACTGCCGATCCGGACACCGCCGAACCGGACGCCGCGGACGCCACCACACCGGGCTGGCTGGACGCCGAGACCGCCCTCGACCTGCTCGCCTCCCCCCTGGGCGGCATGGACTCCGCCGACCTGCGCCGCCTGGGCCGCGCCCTGCGCGAGGAGGAACGCACCGCCGGCGCCCCCCTGCCGCCCCCCTCCGACACCCTGATCGCCCGGGCCCTCGCCCAGCCCCAGCGCCTGGTCGCCCACGACCCCGGCTACGCCCGCGGCGCTCAGCGGCTCGGCCTGCTGCTGCGCAAGGCCCGCGAACTCCTCGCCGGCGGCGGCACCGCCGAACAGGCCCTGTGGGAACTGTGGGACGGCACCCCCTGGCCGCAGCGCCTGGAACGCGCCGCCCGGCGCGGCGGCGCCGCCGGCCGCAACGCCGACCGCGACCTCGACGCCGTGGTCGCCCTCTTCGAGACCGCCGCCCGCGCCGAGGAACGCACCGGCGGCCGCGGCGCCCTCAACTTCCTGGAGGAACTCGACGCCCAGGACATCGCCGCCGACACCCTCACCCGCCGCACCGTCCGCCCCGACGCCGTCCGCCTGATGACCGCCCACCGCGCCAAGGGCCTGGAATGGCGGCTGGTCGTCGTCGCCGGCGTCCAGGAAGGACTCTGGCCCGACCTGCGCCGCCGCGGCTCCCTCCTCGAAGCCGACCGGATCGGCCGCGACGGCCTGGCCGAACCCCTCACCCCCGGCGCCCTGCTCGCCGAGGAACGCCGGCTGTTCTACGTGGCCGCGACCCGTGCCCGCGACCGCCTCGTCGTCACCGCCGTCAAGGCCGCCGCCGACGACGGCGACCAGCCCTCCCGGTTCCTCACCGAACTGGGCATCACCCCCCAGGACGTCACCGGCCGCCCCCGCCGCCCGCTCTCCGTCGCCGCACTGGTCGCCGAACTCCGCGCCACCACCGTCGACCCCGCGGCGAGCCCCGCGCTGCGCGACGCCGCCGCCCAGCGCCTCGCCCGGCTCGCCGCCCTGCACGACGAGGACCACCGCCCCCTGGTACCCGCCGCCCACCCCGACACCTGGTGGGGCATGAACGACCCCACCCACAGCCGGGTCCCGCTGCGCGACCGCGACCTGCCCGTCGTGCTCTCCGGCAGCGCCCTCGACCAGCTCGCCAACACCTGCGCCCTCCAGTGGTTCCTCGGCCGCGAGGTCAAGGCGGACAGCCCCGCCACCGCCGCCCAGGGCTTCGGCAACGTCGTCCACGTCCTCGCCGACGAGGTCGCCTCCGGACGCACCCCCGCCGACCTCACCGTCCTCATGGAACGCCTCGACTCCGTATGGGACGCGCTCGCCTTCGACGCCCCCTGGAAGTCCCGCCAGGAAAAGGACCACGCCCGCGCCGCCCTCGAACGCTTCCTGCGCTGGCACGTCATGGAACGCGAAAGCCTCGGCCGCGACCCCGTCGCCACCGAGCACCCCTTCGACGTCACCCTCCGCGCCGGCACCTACGAGGTCCGCATCCGCGGCAGCATGGACCACGTCGCCAAGGACGAAGAGGGCAGGGCCTACGTCGTCGACTTCAAGACCGGCAAACAGAAACCGACCGGTCCCGAGGTCGCCCGCCACCCCCAGCTCGCCGTCTACCAGCTCGCGGTCCGCGAAGGCGCGGTCGACGACGTCTTCGACGGCCGCACCCCCGAACCCGGCGGCGCCGAACTCGTCCACCTGCGCATCGGCGCCCCCCAGAAGGAGGGCGGCGACGCCCTCCCCGCCGTACAGGCCCAGCCGCCACCGGACGGCGACTGGGTGGGCGACCTCCTCGCCACCGCCGCCGGCCGCGTCCTGGAAGAACGCTTCACGCCGGCCGCGGGCACGCACTGCACGCATTGCGCGTTCCGCGCTTCTTGCAGTGCGATGCCGGAGGGGCGCCACGTCGTGGAATGACGCTTTGGGGTGCCTCCGGGGAAGACGAGTAGGTGCGGGGCGCCCGCAAAGCGCGCAACGACGAGACGCCCCGCGGCGGGAAAGACGAGTACGTACGCGGCGCCGCAAAGCGCAACGGCGAGCAAGCCCCGCGGCGGGACAGCCGGCCACGTACGCGGCACCGCAAAGCGCAGCGCCCCGCGGCGGGACAGACGGGTACGTGGGATGTCAGTGGGGACCGTTACGGTCTAAACCGTGAGACCGCGTATCACCGACCCCGAGCAGCTCAAGGAGCTGCTCGGGATTCCGTTCACCCCGGAGCAGACGGCCTGCATCACCGCGCCGCCCGCGCCGCAGGTCATCGTGGCCGGGGCCGGGTCCGGGAAGACCACGGTGATGGCCGCGCGGGTGGTGTGGCTGGTCGGCACCGGGCAGGTCGCCCCCGAGCAGGTCCTCGGTCTGACCTTCACGAACAAGGCCGCCGGCGAGCTCGCCGAGCGGGTCCGCGCCGCCCTCGTCAAGGCCGGGGTGAGCGACCCGGAGCCCGTGCCGGGGAGTGCCGAGGCCGTCGCCGGCGAGCCGCGCATCTCGACGTACCACGCCTTCGCCGGCCAGCTCCTCAAGGACCACGGCCTGCGCATCGGCCTGGAACCCAGCGCCCGGCTGCTCGCCGATGCCACCCGCTTCCAGCTCGCCGCCCGCACCCTGCGCACCGCCCCCGGCCCCTACCCGGCGCTCACCACCTCCCTGCCCTCCCTCGTGGAGGACCTCCTCGCCCTGGACGCCGAGCTCGCCGAGCACCTCGTGGACCCGGCCGAGCTCCGCCGTTACGACACCGGGCTGCTCGCCGCCCTCGACGGCGTCAAGCTCACCAACGCCGACCTGCGCAAGGTGCCCGACACCGCCCGCGCCCGGCTGGAGCTCCTCGACCTCGTCGCCGCCTACCGCAGCGAGAAGCGCCGCCGCGATCTGCTCGACTTCGGTGACCAGATCGCCCATTCGGCGACCCTCGCCACCACCCGCCCGGAGGTGGGCCGGATCCTGCGCGACGAATTCCGGGTCGTCCTGCTCGACGAGTACCAGGACACCTCCGTCGCCCAGCGGCTGCTGCTCTCCGGCCTCTTCGGCGCCGCGAACGGCACCCCCACCGGACACGCCGTCACCGCCGTCGGCGACCCCTGCCAGGCCATCTACGGCTGGCGCGGCGCCTCCGTCGCCAACCTCGACGACTTCCCCGCCCACTTCCCCTTCGCGGACGGCACCCCCGCCCACCGGTACGCCCTCAGCGAGAACCGCCGCAGCGGCGGCCGCCTCCTCGACCTCGCCAACGGCCTCGCCGCCCCGCTCCGCCGCATGCACGAAGGCGTCGAAGCGCTCCGCCCCGCCCCCGGCGCCGAACGCGACGGCACCGTCCGCTGCGCCCTGCTGCCCACCCACGCCGAAGAGCTCCGCTGGCTCGCCGACTCCCTCGCCCACCTCGTACGCACCGGCACCCCGCCCGGCGAGATCGCCGTCCTGTGCCGCACCGCCGGCGACTTCGCCCACATCCAGGGCGAACTCGTCGCCCGCGACATCCCCGTCGAGGTCGTCGGCCTCTCCGGACTGCTGCACCTCCCCGAGATCGCCGACCTCGTCGCCGTCTGCGAAGTGCTCCAGGACCCGACCGCCAACGCCTCCCTCGTCCGCCTCCTGATCGGCCCCCGCTGGCGGATCGGCCCCCGCGACCTCGCCCTCCTCGGGCGCCGCGCCCGCACCCTCGTCCACCACGGCGGCCCGTCCGACGACCCCGCCCAACGCCTCGCCGAAGCCGTCGAAGGCACCGACCCGGCCGAGACCCTCTCCCTCGCCGACGCCCTCGACACCTTCCTGGAGGCCGACGGCACCGACGACGGCCTGCCGTTCTCCGCCGAGGCCCGGGTGCGCTTCGCCCACCTCGCCGCCGAGCTCCGCGACCTCCGGCGCTCCCTGGGCGACCCCCTCATGGACGTCCTCCACCGGGTGCTCGCCACCACCGGCCTCGAAGTCGAACTCTCCGCGTCCCCGCACGCCCTCGCCGCCCGCCGCCGCGAAACCCTCGGCACCTTCCTCGACGTCGCCGCCGGCTTCGCCGCCAAACAGGGCGGCGAATCCCTCGACGGCGAAGCCACCCTCCTCGCCTTCCTCGGCTTCCTGCGCACCGCCGTCCAGTACGAGAAGGGCCTCGACAGCTCCCTCCCCGGCGGGGACAACACCGTCAAGGTGCTCACCGCCCACAAGTCCAAGGGCCTCGAATGGGACGTCGTCGCCGTCCCCGGCCTCGTCGCCAAGCAGTTCCCCAGCGAACAGTCCCGCGAGTCCTGGACCAGCCGCGCCAAGGTCCTGCCGCACACCCTCCGCGGCGACGCCGCCACCCTCCCCGACGTCGAGGAATGGGCCGCCCGCGGCATCAAGGACTTCAAGGAGGCGATGAAGCACCACCAGCAGACCGAAGAACTCCGCCTCGGCTACGTCACCTTCACCCGCCCCCGGTCCCTGCTGCTCGGCTCCGGCCACTGGTGGGGCCCGCACCAGAAGCGGCCGCGCGGCCCGTCCGCCTTCCTGGAGGCGCTGCGCGAGCACTGCGAGGCCGGCCACGGCGAGATCGAGCACTGGGCCGACCCGCCCGAGGAGGGCGCCGAGAACCCCACCCTCGCCGAGGCCGCCACCGAACAGGCCTGGCCGCTGCCGCTCGACCCCGCCGCCCTCGCCCGCCGCCGCACCGCAGCGGCCGCGGTCCGCACCCACCTCGCCCGCCACCAGGCCCCGCAGCCACCCGCCGCGGTCTCCCCCACTGTCCCCGCGCCGTCCCCGGCCCACGACCCGGAGTGGCCACCGGCCCCACCGGAGGAGGAGTGGGAGGACGACCCCTACGGCATGCCGGAGGACGACGAGGCGTACGGCGTGCCCGAGACCGACCCGTTCGACGAACCGGACCCCTTCGCGATCCCCGAGGCGGACCCGTTCGACGATGTTCCGGGCATCGAGGACGTTCCCGAGGACGTTTCCGGTGCGGCCGACGCGCCCCCGCGGCCCCGCATCGGCGCCCAGCGCACCACCGAACCCGACCTCACCACCCCCCACCCCGCCCACCAGGACGAGGAGGCCGACGAGCACACCGGCCCCCACCCGCTGCTCCCCGAGGAGCGCCGCATCCTCGGCTCCTGGGACCGCGACCTGGAGGCGCTCGCCGACGAGCTGCGCCGCTCCCGCGCCACCGTCCGAGAGGTCCCGCTGCCCGCCGCCCTCAGCGCCACCCAGCTGCTCCGCCTCGCCGCCGACCCGGACGGCTTCGCCCGCGAACTCGCCCGCCCCATGCCGCGCCCGCCCCGGCCCGGCGCCCGCCGCGGCACCCGCTTCCACGCCTGGGTCGAGTCCCGCTTCGAGGAACTCGCCCTGCCGCTGCTCGGCCCCGACGAGCTGCCCGGCGCCGACGATCCCGATACCGACGGGCCCGACGCCGACCGGATCACCGACGAACACGACCTGGAAACCCTCAAGGAGGCGTTCGCCCGCACCCCGTACGCCCACCGCACCCCCCACCGCGTCGAGGCGCCGTTCCAGCTGATCCTCGCCGGACGGGTCATCCGCGGCCGGATCGACGCCGTCTACAAGGAGCGCGGCCCCGACGGCGACCACTACGAGATCATCGACTGGAAGACCGGCCGCACCCAGAACGCCGACCCCCTCCAGCTCGCCATCTACCGCCTCGCCTGGGCCGAACGCCACGGCCTGCCCCCGTCCGCCGTCGGCGCCGCCTTCCTCTACGTCCGCACCGGCGAGATCGTCCGGCCCGCCCGCCTCCCCGGCCGCGCCGGACTGGAACGCATCCTGCGGGGCGAGACCGACGACCGGCGTCCCCCGGAAGGCCGATAGGCTCGGTCGTATGAGCACAACCCCGGACAGCGCCGTCCGCGCGTACCTCGACAGCCACCGCGACGCCTTCCTCGACGACCTCGCCGAGTGGCTGCGCATCCCCTCCGTGTCCGCCGACCCGGACCGCGCCCCCGACGTACGCCGCAGCGCCGAATGGCTCGCCGCCAAGCTCACCGGCACCGGCTTCCCGACCGCCGAGATCTGGGAGACCGAGGGCGACGGCCTGCCCGCCGTCTTCGCCGAATGGCCCTCCGGCGACCCGTCCGCCCCCACCGTGCTCGTCTACGGCCACCACGACGTACAGCCCGCCGCCCGCGCGGACGGCTGGCACACCGACCCCTTCGCGCCGCAGATCATCGACGGCAAGCTCTACGCCCGCGGCGCCGCCGACGACAAGGGCCAGGTGTTCTTCCACACCCTCGGCGTCCGCGCCCACCTCGCCGCCACCGGCCGCACCGCGCCCGCCGTCAACCTCAAGCTGCTGATCGAGGGCGAGGAGGAGTCCGGCTCCCCGAACTTCCCCGCCCTGATCGGCAAGCACGCCGACCGCCTCGCCTGCGACGCGGTGATCGTCTCCGACACCGGCATGTGGTCCAGGGACACCCCCACCGTCTGCACCGGCATGCGCGGACTGACGGACTGTCAGATCAAGCTGTACGGCCCCGACCAGGACATCCACTCCGGCTCCTTCGGCGGCGCGGTGCCCAACCCCGCCACCGAGGCCGCCCGGCTGGCCGCCGCCCTCCACGACACCGACCGCCGGGTCGCCGTCCCCGGCTTCTACGACGGCGTGATCGAACTCACCGACCGCGAACGGGAACTCTTCGCCGAGCTGCCCTTCGACGAGGAGGAGTGGCTGCGCACCGCCCACTCCCACGCCACCCTCGGCGAGGCCGGCACCACCACCCTGGAACGCCTCTGGGCCCGCCCCACGGCCGAGGTCAACGGCATCGGCGGCGGCTACCAGGGCCCCGGCGGCAAGACCATCGTGCCGTCCACCGCCCAGCTGAAGCTCTCCTTCCGGCTGGTCGCCGGCCAGGACCCGGCCGCCGTCCAGCAGGCCGTACGCCACTGGGTCGCCGCACAGCTCCCGCCCGGCATCCGGCACGAGATCACCTTCTGGGGCGCCACCCGGCCCTGCCTCACCCCGCTCGACCACCCCGCGCTGCAGTCCGTGGCCCGCGCCATGGGACGCGCCTTCGGCCAGAAGATCCGCTTCACCCGCGAGGGCGGTTCCGGCCCGGCCGCCGACCTCCAGGACGTCCTCGGCGCCCCCGTCCTCTTCCTCGGCATCTCCGTCCCCTCCGACGGCTGGCACGCGCCGAACGAAAAGGTCGAACTCGACCTGCTGATGAAGGGTGTCGAAACCGCCGCCCACCTCTGGGGCGACCTGGCGGAGACCTGGCAGCGGACCTGACCGCCCCGCGCCCCGCCGCACCGTTCCGCGCCCGTACGCAGCAATCACCCACGCCACAGGGGGAGTTGGAAACAGCAGTGACCACCTGGACCGAGCACACCGCCGACCGGCCGATCACGTTCAGCGCGCCGAGCGGCATCGACCGCTCCGCCCACCACCGTCTCGACGAGGCATGGCTGGCGGCGGCCTGGAGCCACCCGACGACGCGCGTCTTCGTGGTGTCCGGCGGCCAGGCACTGATCGACGACACCCCCGACGGCCGCACCGAACTGATCATGACGCCGTCCTTCGAGGCGCCGCTGACCGAGGCCCACCGCTACTACCTCGGCACCGACGACGAGGGCGTCAGCTACTTCGCCCTCCAGAAGGACAGCCTCCCCGGCCGCATCGACCAGTCCGCGCGCCCGGCCGGCCTGCGTGAGGCGGGCCTCCTGCTGTCCCCCCGCGACGCCGGCCTGCTCGTCCACGCCGTCGCCCTGGAGAACTGGCAGCGGCTGCACCGCTTCTGCTCCCGCTGCGGCGAACGCACCGTGATCGCCGCCGCCGGCCACATCCGCCGCTGCCCCGCCTGCGGCGCCGAGCACTACCCCCGTACCGACCCGGCCGTGATCATGCTCGTCACCGACGAGGAGGACCGCGCCCTGCTCGGCCGCCAGGTCCACTGGCCCGAGGGCCGCTTCTCCACCCTCGCCGGCTTCGTCGAGCCGGGGGAGTCCATCGAGCAGTCGGTGGCCCGTGAGGTCTACGAGGAGGCCGGCGTCGTCGTCGGGGACGTGGAGTACGTGGCCAGCCAGCCCTGGCCCTTCCCGTCCAGCCTGATGCTGGGCTTCATGGCCCGCGCCACCTCCGCCGAGATCCAGGTGGACGGCGAGGAGATCGAAGAGGCCCGCTGGTTCTCCCGCGAGGATCTCCGTGCCGCCTTCGAATCCGGCGAGGTCCTGCCGCCCTACGGCATCTCCATCGCCGCCCGCCTGATCGAGCTCTGGTACGGCAAGCCGCTGCCGAAGCCGTGACGGGGTGAGGCGGCCGGCCTCACGCGCACCGGAGAGGGCCGCCGGCCGGTTCCGTCGCTGCTCGACGGAACCGGCCGACGGCCCTCAGATGCACGTGCATGTGCGCCTCGGTCCCTCACCGGGATCTGAGGCGGCGGGCGCCTCAGGCGGCCCGCCCCGCGGCCGTCAGGCCACGCCCACCTTCTGCTTGACCTGCGCCAGGGACGGGTTCGTCAGCGTCGTGCCGTCGGCGAAGAGCACGGTCGGCACCGTCTGGTTGCCGTCGTTGGCCTTCTCCACGAACGCCGCGGACTCCGGGTCCTGCTCGATGTTGATCTCGGTGTACGCGATTCCCTCACGGTCCATCTGGCTCTTCAGCCGACGGCAGTAACCGCACCAGGTGGTGCTGTACATCGTCACAGTGCCCGCCATGCGCCCCGCGCTCCTTCGTCAGTCGTCTGTCTCGGTCGTCTGTCTCGTACCGCCCACTCGGCGCGGTTCGTGCCGCCCACTCGTGCGGTTCGTACCGACCACTCGGTGCGGCCATGGGGCACAACGTATGGGAGGGGCGGGCAATTCCCGGGGGGTTTGGCGGGGGCTTTCCCCGGGGTGGGGGCCGCCCCCCCCGGGCCCCCACCCCACCCCCACCCCACCCCCACCCCACCCCCTCACCCACCCCGCAGCATCCAGCCCTCACGTCACCGGCCACCGGCCACCGTCACACCAGCCCCAGGCCCAGGCCCAGCCCGAGCCCCAGCCCGAGCTGCAGCCCCAGCCCCCGCCTCCCCGCCCACGCTCTGTCCGGCGTTGGATCAAGCAAAGCACTCATCGTCGGCACGCGTCGGCGGCTGTCCACAGCGGTGGTGATGCGTACGACAGGGAGCGGGAGGCTGTGGACAGGCTTCCCTGGTGTCTCGGTGGACCTGGCAGCATGGCGGGGTGACAGCAGCAACGGACTCCTCTCTGTTCCCGTCGGCCCCGGACTCGGCCGACGGGGTGCTGGACGGGCTCGACCCGGAGCAGCGGGAGGTAGCGACGGCGCTGCACGGTCCGGTGTGTGTGCTGGCCGGTGCCGGGACGGGCAAGACACGGGCGATCACCCATCGGATCGCGTACGGGGTGCGGGCCGGGATCCTGCAGCCCGCGAGTGTGCTGGCCGTCACGTTCACCGCGCGCGCGGCCGGCGAGATGCGCGGGAGGCTGCGCCAGCTCGGGGCGGGCGGGGTCCAGGCCCGGACGTTCCACTCCGCGGCGCTGCGGCAGCTGCAGTTCTTCTGGCCGAAGGCGGTGGGCGGCGAGCTTCCGCGGCTGCTGGAGCGGAAGGCACAGCTCGTGGCCGAGGCGGGCGCGCGTTGCCGGATCCGGCTGGACCGCAACGAGCTGCGCGACGTCACGGCCGAGATCGAGTGGTCAAAGGTCACCCAGACCGTGCCGGCCGACTATCCGGCCGCGGTCGCCAAGGCGGGCCGGGAGGCGCCGCGCGACCCGGCCGAGACGGGGCAGATCTACGCCACCTACGAGCAGCTCAAGCGGGACCGGGGCGCCATCGACTTCGAGGATGTGCTGTTGCTCACGGTCGGGGTGCTGCAGGACCGGCACGACATCGCCGAGCAGGTCCGGGCCCAGTACCAGCACTTCGTCGTCGACGAGTACCAGGACGTCAGCCCGCTCCAGCAGCGGCTGCTGGAGCTGTGGCTGGGGGACCGGGACAGTCTGTGTGTGGTCGGTGACGCCAGCCAGACGATCTACAGCTTCACCGGCGCCACCCCCGACCACCTCCTGAACTTCCGCACCCGCCATCCGCACGCCACCGTCGTCCGGCTGGTCCGCGACTACCGCTCCACCCCGCAGGTCGTGCATCTCGCGAACGGTCTGCTCTCGCAGGCCAAGGGGCGCGCGGCCGAGCACCGTCTGGAGCTGGTCTCGCAGCGCGAGCCCGGCCCGGAGCCGGTGTACACGGAGTACGCCGACGAGCCCGCGGAGGCGGAGGGCACCGCCCGCCGGGTCCGGGACCTGATCGCGTCGGGGGTGCCGGCCAGTGAGATCGCGGTGCTGTTCCGGGTCAACGCCCAGTCGGAGGTGTACGAGCAGGCGCTGGCCGATGTCGGCGTGCCGTACCAGCTGCGGGGCGCCGAGCGGTTCTTCCAGCGGCCGGAGGTGCGCGAGGCCGGCATCAAGCTGCGCGGCGCCGCCCGTTTCGGGGCGAACGACGCGCTGCTCGACGATGCGCTGGATCTGCCCTCGGAGGTGCGGGCGGTGCTCAGCGACATGGGCTGGAGGAGCGAGCCGCCCGCCGGTTCGGGGGCGGTGCGGGACCGTTGGGAGTCGCTGGCGGCCCTGGTGCGGCTCGCCGAGGAGTTCGCCGGGGCCCGGGCCGGGGCCTCGCTGGCGGACTTCGTCGCCGAGCTGGACGAGCGGGCCAATGCGCAGCACGCGCCGACCGTCGAGGGGGTGACGTTGGCCTCCCTGCACGCCGCGAAGGGCCTGGAGTGGGACGCCGTGTTCCTGGTGGGGCTGACCGAGGGCATGATGCCGATCACGTACGCCCGGACGGACGAGCAGGTGGAGGAGGAGCGCCGGCTGCTCTATGTGGGCGTCACCCGTGCGCGGCGTCATCTGGCGCTGTCGTGGTCGCTGGCGCGGTCCCCGGGGGGCCGGGCTTCCCGGAGTGCCAGCCGCTTCCTGACCGGGCTGCGGCCCGGTTCCGGGGCGGTGGCCGGGCGTCGTGCTCAGGGCGCGGTCCTGCGGGGCGTGGAGCGCGGCGGGGCGGCGGCTGCGGTGCCGCGGCGTCCGCGGGAGCGCCGTCCGGCCCGTTGCCGGGTGTGCAACCGGACGTTGACGGACGCGGGCGAGATGAAGCTGATGCGGTGTGAGGACTGCCCGTCGGAGCTCGACGAGGCGCTGTACGAGCGGCTGCAGGCGTGGCGGGCGGAGGAGGCTGCCCGGTCCCGGCAGCCGGCGTACTGCATCTTCACGGACAAGACGCTGATGGCCATTGCCGAGGCGGTGCCGGGAACCGAATCGGAGCTCGCGGTCATCTCAGGTGTGGGGCGGCGCAAGTTCGACCGCTACGGCAGCGACGTGCTGGCAATCTGTGCCGGCGAGGAGCTCACGGGAGCCTCGGGCGAGGGGTCCGAAGGCGCCGCGGAAAACTCGTCGGAAAAATAGTTTGCGCGCGCGGAGCGCATCCCCATAGCCTTCGTGAGCAACGGAGACAACGGAACTTTCCGAGATCCGATGGATCCGTGCTGTACTTGAACGCCCTGGAGCGGGTTTCTCCGTTCCACCGAGACGCCGAGAGGAGGCGAGCCCAGTGATCAGCTTCATCGAGACGAACAAAATGACCGATCGCTCGGTCGTCGCCACCTGCACGCTCGGCTCCTCGCTCCGTGGCACCGGTCTGTCCGGCTTCGGCCGCCTTTCCGGTACCGAGGTCGCGCGCCCCGAGTCCCTCGCTGTGCTGACCTGCAGTGAGCGCACCGCGCGACCGACCGAGGCACCTGCGGCAGTAGCAGTCGTGGCCGAGGCGAATGCCTTTGCCTTCGCGGCGGCGGCCAACGGTGCCGAATCCCGGAAGCAGTACCAGAAGCAGCATGAGATGTGGGCCTACCGCGGCCTCGAACCCTGGAGAGATCCAGCCTGATCGGCAGATCAGGTCGGCACCTTCCAGGGCCGCGGAACCCACACCGGGATCCGCGGCCCTTTTGTTTGCCCCACGCGCCCGCCACCAGCGGGCCACACAGACGAGGAACACACACCGTGCAACTGCAGACGCACACCCCGTCCGTAGCAACCGACCTGATCCCTCCGCCCGACCCCCAGGAGAACTCCTTGCTGCCCCTCACCGAGCTCGACGACGAGATCGACCGCCTCGGCGCCGCTGTTCCGTGCCGCACCTACGACCCGGAGGTCTTCTTCGCGGAGTCCCCGGCCGACGTCGAGTACGCCAAGACGCTGTGCCAGTCCTGTCCGGTGCGTGAGGCCTGCCTGGCCGGCGCCAAGGACCGCCGTGAGCCCTGGGGTGTCTGGGGTGGCGAGCTCTTCGTCCAGGGCGTGGTGGTGCCGCGGAAGCGTCCGCGTGGCCGTCCGCGCAAGAACCCGGTTGCGGCATGAACACCACCGGCACAGGAACGATCGACCGTCCCGTCACACGGGATCCCAAGAAGCAGGACCACGCGATGAATCCGACCTTCACCGACACCCCCGTCCCCGCGAACGCCGACGCGATCGAGTCGCGTCAGAACAGGAACCACGCCATGCAACTCATCCCAGAAGCCCTGGCACGTGCGCATATGCATGAACGCCTGCGGGAGGCCGAGTCCGAACGCAGGGGTCACCGGCTCGCCGCCGCGCGGCGGATGCAGCGGCGTGCCGAGCGCGCGTCGCTCCGTGCCCGCCGTGCGCTGGCCATGGCCGTGATGCAGTAAGGCGGTGGGCAGGTCCGCGCGTCCGGCAGGGGGCGCTGACACCACCTTCCACGGGGTCCGTCCGACAGGGCGGGCCCCGTGGTGCGTTGCGCCCCGGTTCATGTGGTTGACGGGGATATCGTCGGATGGTGAACCAGAAGACGCATCACGAGGCGGAGTTGGCGGACGGGAAGACGCGGTGTGCCGGCTGCGGCGCCGTCGCCGAGGACACACCGCCGACCTGGACCTGTTCCGTCGAGAACGGCGAGCGCCGTTACTTCTGCGACCGCTGTGCCCGGGAGAACATCCGGGCCATCGAGGGGCGCCTGGACTCCAGCTGGTGGTGAGGTACGGCCGGCGGGAGCTCAGGCGGTGGTCTCTTGGGCGGCCTCCTCGTCGGTGTCCGTACCGGGGCCGGCGGGGTCCTCGTCCGGGCCGGGGTCGCTGCCGGTGAGGTCGCTGCCGGCCGGCTCGTGTTCGGGGACGAAGCCGGGCAGCCATGCCTCCAGCTCGTCCCGCAGCCGTACGGTCGCGCCGAGCTGGCACAGCACGCCGATGGTGCTCAGGGTCACCCGGTGGATCAGCAGGTACGCGGGCGGCAGGTTGAGCTGCTTGCCCAACTGGTGGGCGGGGGAGCGCGGATCGCCGACCCGGGCGGCCTGCCGGCGCATCCAGCCGCGGGTGAAGGTGAACGCGTCGACCTGCGCGGGCTCGATGATCGGCAGCAGATACTCCAGCACCGCGTCGGGGTCCAGCTCGATGGACTCCTTGACGAAGCCCTCTTCGCAGAGCAGCTGGTAGACCGCGTCCGCCTCGCTGTCCAGGGTCATCCGCAGCGAGGCGCCGATCGTGGCCGGCAGTCCGTCGGGCAGCCGGTCGACGGTGCCGAAGTCCAGCACGCCCAGCCGCCATTCGTCGGCCGGCCCGTCGGGGGAGTCGCCGGCCAGCAGCCGGAAGTTGCCCGGGTGCGGGTCGGCGTGCAGCAGCCCGGTGCGGGCCGGGCCGGAGAACAGGAAGCGGGCCAGGAGCTGGCCGGCGCGGTCCCGCTGCTCGTCCGTGCCGTCCGCGATCACCTCGGACAGTGGCACGCCGTCCATCCACTCCGTCACCAGCACCTGGTCGCGCTGGTGCACCACGGCGGGCACGACCACGTCCGGGTCGTCGGCGAACTCCTCGGCATGGGCCCGCTGGGCGTCCGCCTCCAGGGAGTAGTCCAGCTCCTCCGAGACCCGGTCGCGCAACTCGGTGATCAGCGGTTTGATGTCCATCCCGGGCACGAGCGGGCCCAGCAGCCGGGCGAACCGGCTGAGCTGCGCCAGGTCCGACAGCAGCGCCTTGCCGGCGCCGGGGTACTGCACCTTGACGGCCACCTCGCGGCCGTCGTGCCAGACGGCGCGGTGCACCTGGCCGATGGAGGCCGCCGCGGCGGGTTCGTCCTCGAACTCCTCGAAGAGCTCCCGCCAGTCCTCGCCGAGCCGCTCCGCCAGTACGGCGTGGACCGTGCTCGTCGGCATCGGCGGCGCCGCTTCCTGAAGCTTCGTCAGGGCGGCGCGGTACGGGCCGGCGATCTCCTCGGGGAGGGCCGACTCGAACACGGACAGCGCCTGCCCGAACTTCATCGCCCCGCCCTTCAGCTCACCGAGGACCTTGAAGAGCTGTTCCGCGGTGCGCTGTTGGAGCTCCCGGCCGACGATCTCGGCGGATCTGCCGCCGATCCGTTTGCCCAGGCCCCAGGTGGCGCGGCCGGCGAACCCCAGTGGCAGCGCGGCCAGCTTGGCGGTGCGGGTGACCGCCTTGCGGGGAAGATCAGACATGCGCCCCTCCAACTCACACTGTCCCCCAACCGGGGTTACCCCGTCATTGTGGCGTGTCATGGCCGAGGATCCGAGGCGCCTGCCGCACACAGCGAAGCGGCGGCCCCGCAGCCGCACTCCGGATGCGGCTCGATCCGCACCGTGCGCACGCCCGCACACGGCAGCGCCAGCTCCATCCGCGCCCCCGTGCACGGCGGGAGGTCCCCGTCGAGGAACGCCAGCGCCTGGACGGCGGCGAGCCCGGCGACCGTGGTGGCCAGCGCGGTGTCGCAGGCCGGCACGGCCGGGGCGGCGCGGCCCGAGCGCCACTGGGCGAGCAGCCGCGGCCAGGCAGGTTCGGCGTCCGTACGGCGCAGTTCGTCGCAGCGGGCGCAGGCCGAACCCCCGGGCAGCACCAGCGGGCCCACCACACCCGTGCCCTCGATCACACCCGCGTAAAGGTGCGGGATGCCGGCGCTCAGCAGCGGCTCGGACAACACGGGGTCGGGGGCGTAGGCGCCGAGGCCGTCGCGCGGGGTGAGCACCACCAGGGACAGGCCGGGTTCGCCGGACTCGCTGACCGGTACGCCCGTCGGCCGCTGCCGGCGGCTCCAGGGGGAGGCGTGGTGGACCAGCCGCTCCACGGCCTCCTTGCGCGGTTCGCCGATCCGCTCGGCGGGCAGGCCGCCGGGTGTCACGTCCCACGGCGCGACCTTGCCGCCGTCGAACACCTCGACCCACCCGATGCCGGCGGCCGCGAGCTGCGCGGCCACCACCGCGCCCACCTTCCCCAGCCCCTTGACCCGCGCCCGGACCGCCCGCCGCGCCGCCATCCGCCCCAGGGCGCCGGCCGGCTCCGGGTGCTGCACCGACAGGGAGGCCAGATCGGCCCGCAGCCGCTCGTGGGCGGGCCGGTCGTCGCGTACGGCGTCGGCGGCCGGGCCGCCCGCGGTGGGCGCCTCCAGCAGTCCGGCCGCGCCGAGGCGCCCGACCACACCCCGCGCGTGCTCCGGCGGGAGGTCCAGTAACGCGGCCTCGTCGATGAGTTGCTGCATGGTGCGGGTGCCGTCGATCAGGGTGAGGAAGCTGCCGGTGGCCGTGTCGAGCGGCCCCAGCACCATCGCATGGGCCGGCGCCACGCCGAACCGCACCGTTTCCCTGTCCCGCCAGCCGCGCCGCAGCGCGGGCTTGAGCATCGGATGCATGTCATCCGCCCCCGTCCTTCGTCGTCCGGCCTTCAGCATGCGCCCTGTCGCGGAGGGGGCCGAAGTTATCCACAGGCCGGGGAAGGATTTGTCATACAAGCTGTGCCCGCCATGGAGTGGTTCGCCGGCGAACCGACCGCGGGTCGGGACTTCCCGCCGGGCCAGCGGGTAACGTCGGGCGCGTGCCCGCCGACCCTTCCGCCCACGGCTCCGGGGAGACGCCCCTGCGCCGCGCCGCTGACGCCTCGCGCGGGGCTTCCCCGAGCCCGAAGGCCCGCAGCTCGGGCACCAGCGCCGTCGAGGTGCGCCGCAGCTCGCGGCGGCGCAGGACGGTCTCCGCGTACCGCGAGGGGGACCGCACGGTCGTGCTGATCCCGGCCCGGATGTCCGAGGCCGAGGAGCAGCGCTGGGTGACGGTGATGCTGGACAAGCTCGCCGCCCAGGAGAGCAAGCGGATGCTCGGCGACCGCGAGCTGGCCGAGCGCGCCGGGCGGCTGTCGGAGCAGTTCCTCGGCGGCCGGGCCCGGCCGGCGTCGGTGCGCTGGGTGACCAACCAGAACACCCGCTGGGGGTCGTGCACCCCGGCGGAGGGCAGCATCCGCCTGTCGCACCGCCTCCAGGGCATGCCGGAGTACGTCATCGACTACGTCCTGCTGCACGAGCTCGCGCATCTGCTCGTCCCGGGCCACGGTCCGGAGTTCTGGCGGCTGCTGGAGTCCTATCCCCGTACGGAGCGGGCCCGCGGCTACCTCGAAGGGGTGGTCGCGGCCGACCGGCTGCCGCATCTGCCCGCCGCCCGCCGGGAATAGCGCTCCGGCGGGCGATGTCCGCGTGCGCCCCGGCATCGCCCGCTGTCACCGCCAGCGGTTAGCCTTGGGCGCCCAGGGACTCACTGCGGGAGCGGGGGACGGGCGTTACGTATGGCCAGGGAATTCCAGCGGGGCCACAAGGCCAGGATCGGTGATCTCACGGCGGGGACGGACCTGTACGTCGGCGTGCAGATCGGCGGGCCCGGCCTGACCTTCGACATCAGCTGTTTCGGCCTGGACGCCGACGAACGGCTCTCCGACGACCGGTATTTCGTCTTCTTCAACCAGCCGAAGTCGCCCGAGGAAGCCATCCAGCTGCTCGGCGCGCAGGCCGGCGACAACGAGTCCTTCCGGGTCACCCTCGACAAGATCCCGTCGCACATCCGGAAGTTGTCGTTCACCGCCGCGCTCGACGGCCCGGGCCAGGTCTCCCAGATCGGCCCCGGCTACCTCCGGATCGTGGCCGGCGGCGAGGAGGTCGCCCGCTACTCCTTCACGGGCAGCGAATTCAGCACCGAACGCGCCGTCATGCTCGGCGACTTCTACCTCAAGGACGTGTGGCGGTTCGCCGCGGTCGGCCAGGGCTTCGACGGCGGTCTGGAGGCGCTGCTGAAGAACTTCGGCGGCGAGGTCGCCGAAGAGGTGGAGGCACCGCAGGCCGCGCCGCCGGCGCCGGCACAGGAGGCGCCCGGCTTCGCCCCGCCACCCGGGCCCGCCGCCCCGGCGCCGTCCTTCGGCGCACCGGCCGCGGCCCCCGTGCCCGAGCAACCCGCCCCGTCCTTCGGCCCGCCCCAGGGCGCAGCCCCCGCCGCGCCCCCGGCCGCCCCGCAGCCGGCACCCGCGCCGCAGGCCCCGCAGCCCACGGCCCCGCAGGTCCACAACGCGCCCACCATCGCCGCGCCGCTCGCCCCGCCCGCCGGCCCCGGGGTGCCGCCGCCCGGAGTGCCCGCGCCGCCGCCTCCCGCCCCCTACGGCCAGCCGGCGCCCGGCCGGCAGCCGTACGGTCCGCCGCAGCCGCCGCCCGCCGGATTCCCCGGCCGGCCGGCCCCGGCGGCACCCCCGTACGGCGGCCAGGACCAGTTCCCCGGGCAGCCCGCCCCCTACGGCCCGCCGGGCGCGCAGCCGCCGGGCGCCCCGTACGGCGGCGGGCAGGCACCCGCCGTCCCCCAGGGCGGCGGACCCGGCCTCGGCGTCGTCCTGGAGAAGTACAAGGAAGCCCCCACCGGGCAGCGCTGGACGCCGCAGAACGGCAAGCTGATCCGCGCCGACCTCGGCGTCGACGGCCAGCCGGTGCTCGCCCGCCAGGGCAGCATGGTGCTCTACCAGGGCAAGGTCGACTTCAGCTACAAGGGCGCCGGCTTCCGCGGCCGGATCGTCGGCAACGCCACCGGGCAGGAGATGCAGCTGATGCGCTGCACCGGCCAGGGCCAGGTGTTCTTCGCGGAGAACAGCGCCCATGTCCACCCCATCGAGCTGCAGGGCGAGGCGATCTGCGTGTCCGCCGAGTCCGTCCTCGCCTTCGACGAGTCGCTGCAGTACGAGGTCCGCCGGATCGAGGGCCACGGCATCCCCGGCGGCGCCCTGTTCACCATGCAGTTCCAGGGCACCGGCACCCTCGTCGTCACCACCCACGGCACCCCCGTCGTGCTGCCGGTCACCCCGACCACCTTCGCCGACGCCAACGCCGTCGTGGCCTGGTCCGCCGGCTCGCAGGTGATCATCTCCAGCCAGGTGAGCCTGCGCCGGCACGCCTATCCGGGCCACTCCGGCGAGACCGTGAACCTCCAGTTCCGCGGTGCGCCCGGCAATTTCATCGTCGTCCAGCCCTACGAGGTCTGAGGGAGCCCGTCATGAACCAGCAGCAGCTGTCGGGCTACGTCCCGACCCCGCCCGCCGCCCGGATGGAGAACCACGGCAGCTCCATGGTGAAGATCGCCATGCAGAGCGGCCAGGACGTCTTCGCCCGCACCGGCTCGATGGTCGCCTACGAGGGCTTCGTCCAGTACGAGCCCAACCCGCCCGCCGTCCGCCAGATGGCCTCCCAGTGGCTCACCGGCGAGGGCGCGCCCCTGATGAAGTGCTCCGGCGACGGTCTGCTCTACCTCGCCGACTACGGCGCCGACGTGGTCTGCATCAACCTCAACGGCGACTCGCTCTCCGTCAACGGCACCAACCTCCTCGCCTTCGACGCCCACCTCCAGTGGGGCGTGCAGCGCGTCAAGGGCATGGCGAAGTTCGCCGGCCAGGGCCTGTTCAACGTCGGGATCTCCGGCACCGGCTGGGTCGCGCTGACCTCCCGGGGCACGCCCGTCGTCGTCGACTGCGGCCGCGGCGAGGACGAGACCTACGTCGACCCGGACGCCCTGGTCGCCTGGTCGACCCATCTGAAGATGAAGGGCAAGCGCAGCTTCAAGGCGTCCTCGATGATCGGCCGCGGCAGCGGCGAGGCGTACCAACTCGGCTTCTCCGGCCAGGGGTTCGTCGTCGTCCAGCCCAGCGAGGACAGCACCGACCGGCTCCGGGCCCGGGGCTGAGGGGGAGGACCGAACACATCATGCAGAGTCCGCTTTTCGCCTTCACCGAGGCCCAGACCCAGGACCGCTACGCCCTGCAGAACAGCCAGCTGCTGCGGGTCGCCCTGACGGGCCACGACGACGTCCTCGCCCGTAAGGGCAGCATGGTCGCCTATCAGGGACTGCTGGAATTCGACGGCAACTACACCACCCCCGGCCAGCAACGGGCCCGCGCGCACTCCGGCGAGGGCCTCGACCTGATGCGGGTCTCCGGACAGGGCACCGTCTATCTGGCCAACCTCGCCCAGTACGTGCACGTCGTCGATGTCGACCACGACGGCCTGACCGTCGACAGCGCCTACGTGCTGGCGCTGGATTCCGGCCTCCACTGGGAGGTCGTCTCGGTCGACAGCCAGTACGGCATCTCCGGCACCGGCAAGTACCAGCTCAACATCACCGGACACGGCAAGGTCGCCCTGATGACCTCCGGCCAGCCGCTGATGTTGCAGGTCACGCCCGACAAGTACGTCAACGCCGACGCCGATGCGGTGGTCGCCTGGTCGGCGTCGCTGCGCGTCCAGATGCAGGCGCAGACGCACTCCTCGGGGGTCTGGCGGCGGCGCGGCAGCACCGGCGAGGGCTGGGAGCTGAGCTTCCTCGGGCAGGGCTACGCGCTGGTCCAGCCCAGCGAACTGCTGCCGCCGCAGAACGCCGTCATCGGCGCGGGCCTGGCCGCCCAGTTCGGGATGGGCCAGCAGGGCGCCCGGGGCGCCAACCAGGGCAACATCTTCACCAACTGACGCCAGGGTTCACCAACGGATGTCCGAGTTCACCAACTGACGTCCGGGGAGCGTCGATCCGGCGCCCGTCCTCAGGGGGCGGGCGCCGGCCGCAGCGGTCCTTGACGGGGCCGTCAGAGCACTGCGCGGACGCGCTCCACCAGGCGCACCACCGAGGTGTCGGCGACGGCGGGCACCTCGTCGTAGCCGAACCACCGCAGGTCCAGCGACTCGTCGCTGATCGCGGCCACCGCGCCCTCGGGCGCCAGCGCCGCGTACTGGACGTCCAGATGCACCGCGCAGGGCGTCCGATGGCGGTCCAGCCGCACCGGGCCGCCGGGCAGCAGCGTCAGCCCGCGCGCTATCCCGGACTCCTCCCGGGCCTCACGCAGCGCCGCGTCCGCCAGCGAGGCGTCCTCCGGCTCGCAGTGGCCGCCCATCTGCAGCCACATCTCCAGCTTGCGGTGCAGCGTGAGCAGCACCCGGCCGCCCGCCGGGTCGATCACCAGCGCACTCGCGGTGAGGTGCCCGTCCTTGCAGGGCTTCCACATGCCGTCCTGATGGGCGGCGAGATGGTCGAGGTAGTCCAGCCGCAGCTGCTCCTGGTCGGGCGAGGGCGCGGGCCACTCCTTGAGCACCCGCGCCGCATCGGCGTGCAGGCTCACCGGTCGTCGTCGCCCTTGCCCTCGCCGGGGGCGGCGTCCGGGCCGTCGCCCTCCTCGGGAGAGGTGCCCGGTCCGGTCTTCCCACCACCGCCGGCGGCCTCGCCGAGCATCTTGTCGAGCTCGGAGAAGTCCATCTGCTCGTGGTGGACGAACCCGTCCGGGTCGTCGAGGTCGGCCGCCGTCGGCAGCATGTCCGGGTGCTCCCACAGGCCGTCCCGGCCGTCCAGGCCCCGGGCGTCGGTGAGCGACGCCCACAGCCGCGAGGCGTCCCGCAGCCGGCGCGGTCGCAGTTGCAGACCGATCAGCGTGGAGAACGTCTGCTCGGCGGGGCCACCGCTGGCCCGGCGCCGCCGCAGGGTCTCGCGCAGCTTGTCCGCGGACGGCAGATGGGGCTTGGCGGCGGCGTGCACCACCGCGTCCACCCAGCCCTCGACGAGCGCCAGCGCGGTCTCCAGACGGGCCAGCGCGGCCTTCTGCTCCGGGGTGTCCTCGGGCTGGAACATGCCCTGCTGCAGGGCGTTCTGCAGCTCCTCGGGGTGCTGCGGATCGATCTGCCCGACCACGTCCTCCAGCTTGGTCGTGTCGACCTTGATGCCGCGCGCATAGCCCTCGACGGCTCCGAAGAGATGCGAGCGCAGCCACGGCACATGGGCGAAGAGCCGCTGGTGGGCGGCCTCCCGCAGGGCCAGGTAGAGCCGCACCTCCTCCTCGGGCACGCCGAGGCCCTCGCCGAAGGAGGCGGCGTTCTTCGGCAGCAGCGCCGCCTTGCCGGCCGGGCCCAGCGGCAGGCCGATGTCCGTGGAACCCACGACCTCGCTCGCCAGGACGCCCAGCGCCTGCCCGATCTGGGTGCCGAACATCGCGCCGCCCATGGAGCGCATCATTCCCAGCAGCGGGCCCGCCATGGCCTGCATCTCGCCGGGCAGCACCTCGCCCATCGCCGACCCGACGCGCTCGGCGAGCGGATTGACCAGGTCCTTCCACACCGGCAGGGTCTCCTCGACCCACTCGGCGCGGCTCCAGGCCACCACCGAAGCGGAGCCCGACGGCAGGGACGTCACCCCGTCCAGCCACAGGTCCGCCAGCCGCACGGCCTCCTCGACGGCACTCCGCTCGCCCGGTGCGACGCTCGCGTCCTTGCTGCCGTCCTCGGCGCCCTGCGCGACCGTCTGCCGCGCGATGTCCTTGGCCATGTCCCAGTTCACCGGGCCGCCCTCGTAGGAGAGCATCTGGCCGAGCCGCTGGAAGGCGGCGCCCAGGTCGCCGGGGTTCATCTCGCCGCCGGAGCCACCCATGCCGCCGAAGAGCGCCGCGAACGGGTTGTCCGCGTCGCCGCTCCCGCCGCCGAACCCGAACGGGTTCGCGGGGCCCTGGCTACCTCCCTGGCCGCCCTTCTGCTTGCCGTTGTCGCCGTCCTCCGGCTCCTCCGGCGGAAGGCCGAATCCGAATGGGGTGTCACTCACGGGTTTCCTCGGCTCGTAGGGCCGCCGGCCAGGTGGCCGACGGCGGCTGCCCGACATCACCTCCAGCGTAGACACCCGGACCGCTTCGGGGCTCGGTGCTTCGCTGTCCCGGTGGCTGGGGCAGGATGGACGCCACCTGGTGCGACCGCGTCAGCACGCGCCCGCACTGAAGACAACCGCTGGAGACGCCCGGTGAGTTCCCCAGATCCGACCGTTCGCGCAGCGCGAAACGCTGCCGCCCCGACCGAGAAGACGGACGACGCCCCCGCCGGCGTCGCGGACCGGCCGCTGCGCCGGCCCGTCGTCGCCGTCACCGGAGCCGCGTCCGGGGTCGGCGCGCTGCTCACCCGCGCCCTCGTCGCGTCCGACGAGGTCAAGGAGGTGGTGGCGATCGACGAGCGGCGCGGCGACATCGCCGAGGCGCAGTGGCACGTCCTGGACGTCCGCGACCCGGCCATCGCGGACAAACTGCGCGGCGTGGACGTCGTCGTCCACCTCGCGCTCGACCTCGACCTGGAGACCGACGCCACCGCCCGCACCGCCTACAACGTGCGCGGCACCCAGACCGTGCTCACCGCAGCCGCGGCCGCCGGCATCCACCGGGTGGTGCTGTGCACCTCCGCCATGGTCTACGGGGCGCTGCCCGACAACGACGTGCCACTGGCCGAGGACGCCGAACTGCGGGCCACGGCGGACGCCACCGGCGTCGGCGACCTCCTGGAGATCGAGCACCTGGCCCGCCGCGCACCCCGCGCCCACCCCGGCCTGAACGTCACCGTGCTGCGCCCCGCCGTCCTGGTCGGCGGCACCGACACCGCGCTGACCCGGTACTTCGAATCCCCCCGCCTCCTGGTCGTCGCCGGATCGCGGCCCGCCTGGCAGTTCTGCCACGTCGAGGACCTGGTCAGCGCGCTGGAGTACGCCGCGCTGGAGAAGGTCGACGGCGAGCTGGCGGTGGGCTGCGACGGCTGGCTGGAACAGGAGGAGGTCGAGGAGCTCTCCGGTATCCGGCGCATGGAGCTGCCCTCCTCCGTGGCGCTGGGCGCCGCGGCCCGGCTGCACCGGATCGGGCTGACGCCGTCGCCCGCCGGGGACCTCGCGTACACCATGCACCCCTGGGTGGTCAGCGGCAGCCGGCTGCACGAGGCGGGCTGGCGGCCGCAGTGGACGAACGAGCAGGTGCTCGCCGAGCTCCTCGACGAGGTCGCGGGGCGGCACACCGTCGCCGGCCGCCGGCTGGGCCGCAAGGACGCCACCGCCGCGGGGGCGGCCGGCGCCACCGTCGCCCTGCTCGGCACCGCCGCACTGGTACGGCGCGCCCGCAAGGCCCGCCGCCGGATCTGACCGGGGCGCCCGGACCGGGCCGCGTACTGGAGGAGTCTCCATACCGGTGCCGGGACGCCCGGCGGATCCGGCCATTCCCCGGCGCTCCCGGGTACGGCACGATGGGGGTATGTCTGGCACGCCCTCTCCCTCGACGCCCGGCCGCGACCACCCCGGTGAGCGCGCCGCGGCGGACCCGATCCGGCTCCTGGCGATCCGCGACACCCCGCTGTCCGTGGACGAGGTGTTCGCCGCCGTGGGCGATGCGGCGGCCGGCGGGACCGCCCTGTTCGTCGGCACCGTCCGCTCGCACGACAACGGCGCCGACGTCGACGCCCTGGGCTACTCCGCGCACCCGACCGCCGAGGCGGAGATGCGCCGGATCGCCGAGAAGGTGATCGCCGACCACCCCGTGCGGGCGCTGGCCGCGGTCCACCGGGTGGGCGATCTGCGGATCGGGGACCTCGCGGTGGTCGTCGCGGTGTCCTGCCCGCACCGGGGCGAGGCGTTCGACGCCTGCCGCAAGCTGATCGACGACCTCAAGCACGAAGTTCCCATCTGGAAACACCAGACGTTTGTGGATGGAACCGAGGAATGGGTAGGCGCCTCTTAGAGCGCGTGAGGTAGCGGTCGTCTCCAGGAGTACGACGTCCGGTCGTCCTCGAACACGAGGGCGAAGCGGTGCCGTGGGTTCCGGTTGCGTAACCCGCCCCCTCGCGTGAGCGTTGACCTGGCAGATGGTTAATCTGCTTATTCGTCGATTGCGGTCGTGCAAGGGGTAGGGAGGTCGCTGATGGGTGCGCTCCTCTGGTTGCTGATTCCGGTCGGTGCCGGGCTGGTCGCCGCGGTGTGGAGCAGCTGGGCCCTGCGGAACCGCAAGACCGGGGACGTCGCGGAACTCGCCGGCTACGCCCGGTTCCGTGACGCGATGGAGAAGCAGCATTCCGTTCCGGACCCCGCCCCGGCCGCCCCTGACTCGGCCTGAGGTCCTCACCCGTACGCAGTAGCAAGCGCCGCCGCGCCGGCCGGCCCGCGTACGGACGCGTGTTCGGCCTCGTACGGACGGCCCCGCGGGCCGGTTGTCATACTCGTCCCGTACTGTCGTTCCATGCCACGCCGCACCGCGACGCTGCTCGCCTCGACCCTGATGCTGATCGCGCTGCTCTGCGCGGGGGTGCTGATCCCCGTGCCGTACTCCGAGATGTCGCCCGGCCCGACGGTCAACACACTCGGTGAGCACAACGGCGAACCGGTGCTGCAGATCGCCAAGCGGAAGACGTACCCGACGACCGGTCACCTCAACATGACCACGGTCCGCGTCACCGGCCCCGACTACCGGATGAACCTCCTGGAAGCGGTCTACGGCTGGCTCGACCACGACAACGCCGTGGTCCCGCACAAGACGCTCTACCCCGAGGGACAGACGGCCGAGCAGGCCGACCAGGAGAACGCCGAGGAGTTCACCCAGTCCCAGGAGAGCGCCAAGACCGCCGCGCTGGGCCAGCTGCACGTCCCGGTCGCCACCCAGACCGTGGTCGGCTCCGTCGTCAAGGACAAGCCGGCCGACGGACGGCTGCACGCCGGCGACGTGATCAAGGCCGTGGACGGCACCGAGGTCAAACAGACCGGCGACGTCGCCAAGCTCGTCACCAAGCACAAGCCGGGCGAGAAGGTTGTCTTCACGATCATCCCCGCCAAAGACGCGGCCGCGGCGGAGAAGCAGGGCAAGAAGCCCGCGGGCGGCGCCCGGCAGATCACCCTCGTGACGCAGAAGGCGGACGACGGCCGGGCGATCGTGGGCATCCAGGCCGGCGTCGACCACATCTTCCCGTTCCCCATCGACGTCAAGCTGGCCGACGTCGGCGGGCCGAGCGCCGGGCTGATGTTCGCGCTGGGCATCGTCGACAAGCTCACCCCCGGCAACCTCACCGGTGGCCGGTTCGTGGCCGGCACCGGCACGATCGACGACAACGGCAAGGTCGGCCCGATCGGCGGCATTTCGATGAAGACGGTCGGCGCCCGCGACAACGGCGCGGAGTTCTTCCTGACGCCCAAGGACAACTGCGCCACCGCCGCCAAGGACATCCCGGCCGGCCTGCGCCTGGTCAAGGTCGGCACGATAGGCGACGCCGTCAAGGCACTGCAGAAGATCAGCAAGGGTGACACCGCCGGCCTGCCGAGCTGCAGCCCGGCAGGCCGGTCGTAGGGCGTTCGGCCCCGGAGAAGGACGCCGGGTCAGCCCTCGAAGGTCGCGGCGAGCGCGTCGGCCAGGCCGGGCACCAGCGCCGAGCCGGTGAGCACCTCGGACGCGGAGTCCTTCGCGCGCAGCCGCAGCGCCGACTCGCGCCGGCCGTCGCGCAGCACGGCCACCGTCATCCGGACCTCCTCGCGGTCCGGGTGCCGGGCGACCCACTTGGCGAGCTGCGCCTCGTCCATGCCCTCGGGCTCGGCGTCCTCGGCGGACGGCGGCAGCATCAGCCGTTCCACGGTCAGTGCGCAGCCGGTGACGGCGTCCGGCCAGGCGATGGTGGCGAGGAACTCGTCCAGCGGCACGTCCGCGGGGATCTCGTCCTGCTCCACGGGGGTCAGGGAAGCGGTGGTGGTGTCGTCGATGCCGAGCTGCTCGGCGAGCGAGGGCTCCTGCGCGCGCAGCTTGGCGGTGTCGACGAGGGCGAACAGTCGGGCGGGCTGGTCCCAGCCGAGCCCGGCGCTGTACTCGTCGATTTCGAGTACCGCGCGGGTCAGCGGGTCGGCGGCGAGGGGGGTGCCGTCGACGGGAGAGCCGGGAAAGTCAGTCATGCTCAACATCGTGCCTTGTCCACCCCCGAAATCGGGAACCGGGTAAAGCCTTCGTAAGTTGCATCACTGGGTCCTACTATCGCCGGGCCTGCTCCACACGACAGCGAAACTTCGAGGTGCGCACCTTGGCTTTCCAGATGCCGGACCGCGGCGGAGGCCCGTCCGGGCCACGGATCAGAGTCGGCCGACCGTCGCGGCGGATCCGGACCCTGCTCATGACCTTGGGCGTGCTGGCCGTGCTGGCCATGCTCTTCGTGATGTTCGCGGGGTTCTGGACCGACTGGCTCTGGTACCGCTCGGTCCATTACTCCTCGGTCTTCACCACGACCCTGTGGACCAAGATCGGCCTGTTCTTCGCCTTCGGCGTCGTGATGGCGGTGGCCGTCGGCCTCAACATCTGGCTGGCGCACCGGCTGCGCCCGCCGCTCAGCGCGATGTCCATGGAGCAGCAGAGCCTGGACCGCTACCGCATGGGCGTCGCGCCCTTCAAGAAGTGGGCGCTGATCGCGATCGCGGCCGTGGTCGGCCTGATCGCCGGCGCGTCCGCGTCCGGTGAGTGGCAGACGTGGCTCCAGTGGGTCAACGGCGTGCCGTTCGGCACGAAGGACCCGCAGTTCGGCATGGACGTCGCGTTCTACGCGTTCGATCTGCCCTGGTACCGCTTCCTGTTGAGCTTCGGCTTCGCCGCCGCGGTGCTGTCCCTGGTCGCCGCGGCGCTGACGCACTACCTCTACGGCGGGCTCCGGCTGACCAGCCCCGGCTCGCGCGCGACCGCCGCCGCCACCGGCCATCTGTCGGTGCTGCTGGGCATCTTCGTCTCGCTCAAGGCGATCGCGTACTGGCTCGACCGGTACGGCCTGGCGGTGAAGTCCAGCGGTCTGAAGTCGGCCGACAACTGGACGGGTCTGCGGTATGTGGACGCCAACGCCTATCTGCCGGCGAAGACGATCCTGTTCTTCATCGCGGCGATCTGCGCGGTGCTGTTCTTCGCGACCCTGTGGCGGCGTACGTGGCAGCTGCCGGTGATCGGCTTCGGCCTGATGGTGCTCTCCGCGATCCTGATCGGCGGGCTGTATCCGGCGATCGTGCAGAAGTTCCAGGTCCAGCCCAACGAGCAGGCCAAGGAAGCGCCGTACATCAAGCAGAACATCAAGGCAACCCGGGACGCGTACGACATCCAGGGTTCGGAGGTCACGCCGTACAAGGGCAATGACAAGCCCGCCGGCAAGGACGACAGCCAGCGGCTGCGCGACGACGCCGACGCCACGGCCAGCATGCGGCTGCTCGACCCGAACGTGGTCTCGCCGGCCTTCCAGCAACAGCAGCAGGTCAAGGGGTACTACCAGTTCCCCTCCACGCTCGACGTCGACCGGTACAAGGACCAGGACGGCGCCGAGCAGGACACCGTCATCGGTCTGCGCGAGCTGAACATCGCCGGCATCCCCGAGCGCAACTGGATCAACGACCACTTCAAGTACACCCACGGCCACGGCGTGGTCGCCGCCAAGGGGACCGAGACCGGTGAGGGCGGCGGCCCCAAGTACACCGAGTCCGGCCTGCCCGCCAAGGGGCAGCTGAGCGCGAAGCCGTACGAGCAGCGGGTGTACTACGGCGAGAAGACCACGCAGTACTCCATCGTCGGCGGTCCGCAGCAGGAGCTGGACTACTCCCACGACGGCACCGAGAAGAGCTACAGCTACCGGGGCAACAGTGGCGTCAGCCTCGCCAACCCGATCAACCGCGCGGCCTACGCCGTGGCCTTCGGGGAGCCGCAGATCCTCTACTCCGGCGCGATCGGCGACCACTCGCGGATCCTGTACAACCGCACGCCGAAGGAGCGCGTCGAGTCCGTCGCCCCGTGGCTGACCATCGACGGCGACGCCTATCCGGCGGTCATCGACGGCCGGATCAAGTGGATCGTGGACGCCTACACCACCAGCAACGGCTATCCGTACGCCTCGCGCACCACGCTCGGGGACACCACGGCCGATTCGCTCACCGACGGCCAGCGGGCGGTGGTGGCCCAGCAGAACCAGGTCAACTACATCCGCAACTCCGTCAAGGCGACGGTGGACGCCTACGACGGCTCGGTCAAGCTCTACCAGTGGGACGAGAAGGACCCGGTCCTGAAGACCTGGATGAAGGCCTTCCCCGGCACGGTCGAGAAGAAGAGCGCGATCAGCCCGTCGCTGAAGGAGCACCTGCGCTACCCGCAGGACCTGTTCAAGGTGCAGCGCCAGCTGCTCACCACGTACCACGTCACGGACCCGAACACGTTCTACACCGGTTCCGAGCGCTGGCAGATCCCCAACGACCCGACCACCAAGTCGGGCAACGCGGTACCGCCGTACTACCTCAGCATGAAGATGCCGGACCAGAAGGGCCGGGCCTTCTCGCTGACGACCACCTTCACGCCTAACAAGCGGGAGAACCTGGGCGCGTTCATGGCGGTCGACGCCGATGCGACCAGCGGTGACTACGGCAGGATCAGGCTGCTGAAGCTGCCGTCGGAGACACCGGTGCCCGGCCCGCAGCTGGTGCAGTCGAAGTTCAACTCCGACCCGGTCATCGCCAACGAGCTCAACATCCTCAAGAAGTTCGGCGACTCGGAGATCGAGTACGGCAATCTGCTGACCGTTCCCCTGGACGGCGGACTGCTCTATGTCGAACCGGTGTACCTGCGCGGTGCCAACACCAACTACCCGTTGCTGAAGAAGGTGTTGGTGAGCTACGGCGACAGCAAGCCGGTCCTGGAGGACTCCCTGAAGGACGCGCTGGACGTGGTCTTCGGCAAGAAGGCGGCCAGCTCCGGAACGGAGCACCCGCCGGGCGGTGAAACGGGCAAGCAGCCGCCGGCCGACCAGACCGTGCAGCAGGCGCTGTCCGACGCCGAGAAGGCGTACGAGGAGGGCGAGAAGGCCCTCAGCCAGCGTGACCTGGCCGGGTACGACGAGGCGAAGAAGAAGCTGAAGGCGGCGCTGGACCGGGCCGCCAAGGCCGCCCAGAAGGCCGGCAAGCCGGGCAGCTGACCTCCCGGCGGTGCCTGGGGCCCCGCGGCGGCCGGTGCGTACCGGCCGCCGCGGGGCCGCGCCGCTTCCGGGGCGGTCCGGCGGCCCCGCGGGACCGTGATAGATTGACGGCACAACGACGCGGGGTGGAGCAGCTCGGTAGCTCGCTGGGCTCATAACCCAGAGGTCGCAGGTTCAAATCCTGTCCCCGCTACTGAAGGTCGAAGGCCTGGATCCTCAAGGATCCGGGCCTTCGTCATGTGTACGCACCGATCCGGAAAGAAAGCCGGGTCGCACGGCTCGTGTGGGGAACCTGTGTGCTTGAGTTTGACATGTCGTCGTGTCGGGAAGTCGACAAACCGCTGAAGTGACCTCACTGGCTGCGGTATACCAGGTGTACGCGGGTTACGGGTGATGCGACGATGGGTCTTATGGGGGACAAGGCAAGGTTGTTGGAGACGGACCGGTTTGTACCTGCGCCCGACGACGGGCGCGAATCCGAGCTGCAGATCGACGCGATGGAGGCCGCGGAGGCCGCGGAGGCCGCCGAGGCGTCCGATGCCGTGACCGAGACCGGCCATCGCCGGGCCGCCGAGGCGGGCGACCCGGCCGCGATGAGCGCCCTGGGCGCGATGCTGCTGCGCCGCGGTGACCTCGACGGCGCCGAGCCGCATCTGCGGTCCGCGGCCGCCACCGGCGACCGCGCCGCGGCCAACAACCTCGGCGTCCTGCTCCACCAGCGCGGCTACGCCGACGAGGCGGCCGGCTGGTGGCGGATCGCCGCCGTCGCCGGTTCCGCCGCCGCCGCGCACGCCCTCGGCCGGCACTACCGCGAGCGCGGCGACGAGCCGGCCGCCGAGTACTGGCTGCGCCAGTCCGCCGAATCCGGCCACTGCCTGGGCGCGTACGCCCTCGCCGACCTGCTGGAACACCGCGGTGACGCGGGCGCGGAGCGCTGGTTCCGGGCGGCCGCCGAGCGCGGCCACCGCGAGGCCGCGTACCGCCTCGCCCGGCTCGTCGAGGACGGCCGCGAGGCCGAGCGCCGGGCGGTTCCCGCGTACGGCGAGCTGACGCAGCAGGAGGAGGCCGAGCAGTGGTACCGCCAGGCCGCCGCCCGCGGCCACCGCAGGGCCGCGCTGCACCTCGGCGCGCTCCTGGAGGACCGCGGCGACGTCCAGGAGGCGGGCCGCTGGTACCTGTCCGCCGCCAAGGACGGTGAGGCACGCGCTGCCTGCGCGCTGGGCTACCTGCTGCGCGACGCCGGTGACGAGGAGAGCGCCGCGGAATGGTGGCGGCGGGCCGCCCAGGACGGCGACGGCAACGCCGCCAACGCGCTGGGCGCGCTGCACGCCGACCGCGGCGAACTGCAGACCGCCGAGCGCTGGTACCGCGTCGCCCTGGACGCCGGGGACGTCAACGGCGCCTACAACATCGGGCTGCTCTGCGCCGAGCAGGGCCGTCCGGGCCGCGGCGAGCAGTGGTACCGCCGCGCCGCGTACGCCGGGCACCGGGAGGCCGCCAACGCGCTGGCGATCCTGCTGCTCCAGCGCGGCGACGCCTCGGGGGCCGAGCCGTGGTTCTCCAAGGCGGCCGAGGCGGGCAGCGTGGACGCCGCGTTCAACCTCGGCATCCTCTACGCGAGTCGCGGCGACGAGCGGACCGCGCACACCTGGTACGAGCGGGCGGCCGCGGCCGGGCACACCGACGCGGCGCTGCAGGTGGCCATCGTGCAGCTGCGGGAGGGCCGGCTGCAGGACGCCGAGCGCAACCTGCGCTGCGCGGCCGACGGCGGCAGCGCGGAGGCGGCCTTCCGGCTCGCCGACCTGCTCGACCGCCAGGCCTCGGCGGCCGGTGCGGGGCAGGCGGACGGCGACCGTACGGCGGAGGACGAGAGCACGCAGTGGTACGAGCGGGCGGCCCGCCAGGGGCACCGCCGCGCCCAGGTCCGGGTCGGCATGTTCGCGGCGGCCCGGGGGGACGTCGTCGAGGCCGCCGACTGGTACCGCACCGCGGCCGAGGCGGGCAGCCGGAACGGTGCCTTCAACCTCGGGCTGCTGCTGGCCCGTGAGGGGAGCCTGCCCGAGGCGGCGCTGTGGTGGCAGCGCGCCGCCGAGGCCGGACACGGCCGGGCCGCGCTGCGGCTGGCGCTGCTCGCGGCCCGCCGCGGGGCCCTGGCCGAGGCGCAGCGCTGGTGCGCGCACGCCGTCGAGACGGGCCCGCCGGAGGTCGCCGAGCGCGCCGCGCGGCTGCGTACGGCCCTGCAGGACGAGCTGACGGCGTAGCGACGGGCCGGTGGACCGGTGCGGACGGCCTGGTGAAAGGAATTTGCACCGGTCGTCCGGCGGGGGTTAGAGTATGGGCACAACGACGCGGGGTGGAGCAGCTCGGTAGCTCGCTGGGCTCATAACCCAGAGGTCGCAGGTTCAAATCCTGTCCCCGCTACTGAAGGACGAAGGCCCGGATTCCCAGGAATCCGGGCCTTCGTCGTATGCGCACCCGCCGGGCGGGCGGCCGCCGGCAGGCCGGCGGCCGCTGCGCGCGTCAGGGCGAGGTGCTGCTGCAGTTGGGGCAGATGCCCCGGTAGGTCACGGTGACCTCGGAGACCTGGAAGCCGTACCGCTCCGGCTCGGGGAGGGCGGTGAGCGGGTCGCCGTGGACGTGCACGTCACGGATCGTGCCGCACTGCGAACAGATCAGGTGCTGGTGGTCGTGGTGGGCGTTCGGGTCGTAGCGCTTGGCGCGGCCGTCCGTGCTCACCTCGATGACCTCACCGAGCGAGACCAGTTCGCCCAGGGTGTTGTACACCGTGGCGCGGGAGATCTCGGGAAGCCGGCCGGCCGCCAGGGCGTGCACCTCGTCGGCGGTGTAGTGGACGTGGTCCCCGTCGAGGACCTCGGCGACGACGCGTCGCTGCGCGGTCAGCCGCCAGCCGCGTCCCCGGAGTCGTTCCAGCAGGTCACTCATGCCAATCACCTATCAGTCAGATAGTGCCAGGGTACCAGCGGCCGTCCATCGCCGGATCGGGTACGAGTTTCGGGTGCTTCTTGACTTAGACATTGTCCAATGTAGGATCGAATACGGCGCAAGCCCAGGGCAGGTGTAGAGACGTTTCAGGAGGCGCACGTGTCGGTAGAGAGCACCACCGGACCGCTGACCACGGAGGCCGGCGCTCCGGTCGCGGACAACCAGAACAGCGAGACGGCGGGCATCGGCGGCCCCGGCCTCATCCAGGACCAGCTCCTGATAGAGAAGCTCGCGCACTTCAACCGCGAGCGCATCCCGGAGCGCATCGTGCACGCCCGCGGCGCCGGCGCGTACGGCACGTTCACGGTCACCGCCGACGTGACGCCGTACACGCGCGCCGCGTTCCTCTCCGAGATCGGCAAGCAGACCGAGGTCTTCCTGCGGTTCTCCACCGTCGCGGGCAGCCTTGGTGCGGCCGACGCGGTGCGTGACCCCCGTGGCTTCGCGCTGAAGTTCTACACGGAGGAGGGGAATTACGACCTCGTGGGGAACAACACCCCGGTCTTCTTCATCAAGGACGCCATCAAGTTCCCCGACTTCATCCACACCCAGAAGCGCGACCCGTACACCGGCTCGCAGGAGGCGGACAACGTCTGGGACTTCTGGGGGCTGAGCCCGGAGGCCACCCACCAGGTGACCTGGCTGTTCGGCGACCGCGGCATCCCCGCCTCGTACCGTCACATGGACGGCTTCGGCTCGCACACCTTCCAGTGGAACAACGCCGCCGGTGAGGCCTTCTGGGTCAAGTACCACTTCAAGACCGACCAGGGCATCAAGAACCTCACCCAGGACGAGGCCAACACGCTCGCCGGTGAGGACCCGGACAGCCACCAGCGGGACCTGCGCGAGTCGATCGAGCGCGGGGAGTTCCCGACCTGGACCGTCGGCGTGCAGGTCATGCCCGCCGCCGAGGCCGCGCACTACCGCTTCAACCCGTTCGACCTGACGAAGGTGTGGCCGCACGCGGACTACCCGGTCGTCGAGATCGGCAAGCTGGAGCTCAACCGCAACCCGGAGAACATCTTCGCCGAGGTCGAGCAGTCGGTCTTCTCGCCGCACCACTTCGTGCCGGGCATCGGTCCGTCGCCCGACAAGATGCTCCAGGGCCGGCTGTTCGCGTACGGCGACGCGCACCGCTACCGCGTCGGCATCAACGCCGACCACCTGCCGGTCAACCGCCCGCACGCCACCGAGGCGCGCAGTCACGGCCGGGACGGCGCGCTCTACGACGGCCGCCACGGCCGGCAGAAGAACTACGAGCCCAACAGCTTCGGCGGTCCCGCCCAGACCGGTCTGCCGCTGTGGCAGCCGGCTGCGGTCACCGGATCCACGGGTGAGCAGGCGGCGCCCTCGCACGCCGAGGACGACGACTTCGTCCAGGCCGGCAACCTCTACCGCCTGATGACGGAGGACGAGAAGGAGCGCCTGATCGACAACCTGGCGGGCTTCCTCGCCAAGGTCTCCCGCGACGACATCGCCGAGCGGGCGATCGAGAACTTCCGCAAGGCGGACGCGGACTACGGCAAGCGGCTTCAGGTCGCGGTCCAGGCCCTGCGCGGCTGATCACCGAACGGCCCCTCGGGGCCGCTCGGCGGCCGCTTGCCGTAACAGCCGAAGAGGCCGGACGCCACTGGGCTCCGGCCTCTTCGTGCGCCCGGCTCCAGGGCCCGGCGCTTCCTCGGGTGCCGATCTGACCCGGAGTCAGGCCGGGACGGCGCCGGCCCGCACGCCGGCCGTCGACCAGCAGCGGATGATGTCGCGGACGGAGACCACGCCGACCGGCCCGTGGTCGTTCAGCACGATCAGATGGCGGAAGCCGCCGCGCACCATGGCGTCCGCGGCGTCGTCGAGGGTCCAGTCCGGAGCGGCGAAGACCACGTCCGGGGTGGTGTGGGAGTGCACGGTTTCCCGGTCGGGATTCTCGCCCGCGCCGAGGGAGTTGAGGATGTCGCGCTCGGTCAGGATGCCGATGCCGCTGTTGTCGCTGTCGAGGACCACGGCCGAGCCGATGCGGCGGGCCGCCATCAGCCGGGCCGCCTGACGGAGGGTGTGAGCGGGACCGATGGTGAGGACCACCGTGCTCATGGCGTCTTTGACGTACATGGGCATGGAGTGGAGCCACCTCCTTGGTGAATGTGCCTTGCGAACGGATTCACAAGTTCACAAACTTGGGGTTTCTCATGTTCACATGCCGTCGTGCGCGGTAACAAGGGGCAAGTGTGGGACGGATGTCCGAACGCCCGCCCCTGGAGGCGCTGCGTCACAGGTCAGCGCGGTGTGCGGCGGACAAAAGCCGTCAGAAAAGCGGGCGTTCCCGGCGGGTCAGTGGGCGGCGTCGCCGAGGTAGCTCAACAGGTCCTCGTGCAGTAGACCGTTGGAGGCCGCCGCATTGCCGCTGTGCGGGCCCGGCCTGCCGTCCAGACCGGTGAACTGCCCGCCGGCCTCCTTGACCACCACCGCGCAGGCCGCCATGTCCCACAGCGACAGCTCCGGCTCCGCGCAGATGTCCACCGCACCCTCGGCGACCAGCATGTACGGCCAGAAGTCGCCGTACGCCCGGGTGCGCCAGCAGTCCCGGCTCAGGTCGAGGAACCCGGACAGCTTGCCGCGCTCCTCCCACCCCGTGAGCGAGGAGTACGCGAACGAGGCGTCCTGGATGCGGCCGACCCTTGACACCTGCAGCCGGGTCGCGGAGGTCAGGCTGCGGCCGGTGAACGCCCCCAGGCCCTCCGCCGCCCACCAGCGCCGGTTGAGCGCCGGCGCGGAGACGATGCCGACCACCGGACGGTCACCGCCCTCACCGCGCTCCATCAGCGCGATCAGCGTCGCCCAGACCGGCACGCCGCGGACGTAGTTCTTGGTGCCGTCGATCGGATCGATGATCCAGCGGCGCGGTCCGGCGCCCTCGCTGCCGAACTCCTCGCCGAGCACCGCGTCCCGCGGCCGGGCCCGCTGGAGCTGGCCGCGGATGAGCTCCTCGGCGGCCTTGTCGGCCTCGCTCACCGGCGTCATGTCCGGTTTGGTCTCGACCTTCAGGTCGAGCGCCTTGAAGCGCTCCATGGTGGCGGCGTCCGCGGCGTCGGCGAGGACATGGCCGAGGCGAAGATCATCGTGATAGTCGGGCATGTGCGAACAGTATCCATTGGTATACCTGCGGGCCACACGACCATGCCCGGCGGGCGTGTGACGCCCTCCGTCCGGCGGGTGCCGGCCCCGCCGCGCCCCCTCGGGCCCCGACGGCGGACCGGTTCCCCGACGCCGGGACGAGGACGCCGTGACGCCCCTTGACAGCCCCTGACGCCGCCTCAATTCTGTGCGCAAACCGGCCACCTGGGCCGGCGGCCGGGGAGGCGACGGATGCCCGCAGCGCGTGAATCCTTGCTGGACGCCGCCTACACGGCGCTGACCGCCCGGCCCTGGTCCGACATCCGGATGGTCGAGGTCGCCGCCGCGGCCGGGGTGTCCCGGCAGACGCTCTACAACGAGTTCGGCAGCAAGGACGGGCTCGCCCGGGCCCTGGTGCGCCGGGAGACCGACAACTACCTCGCCGGGGTCGCCAGGGTGCTCGCCCGGGGCGGCACCGGGAAGTCCACCACACGCCGTGACGGCGCCGCCCGGGTGGTGGCCGCGGCCGCCTGGACGCTCCGCACCGCACGGGCGAACCCCCTGGTCAAGGCGGCACTGACGGGCTGCTGGGGGGACCGGCTGCCGGCTCCCGCGGCGGCCGCCGAGCCGGCGCCCGGCGAGCTGGTCGGCCGGTTCTGCGCACAAGCGGTCGCGGCCCTGGAGCCCGACTGGCCGGCCGAGGAACTGCCCGCCCTGGGCACCGCCTGCGAGGCCGCGGCGCGGCTGACGCTGTCCTGTGTGGTGGCCCCGCCCGCGCCGGTTCCTCCGGGGACGGCGCCGCCGGGACGCGTGCCGGCGCAGCGGGCGCGGCGGGACCAGGAGGCCGAGGCGGTGTCGCGGCTCGTACGGGGGGCGTTCGGGCGGCTGGCCGGGGACGGCACACAGGGCACGGCCGGGCGTGGTTGACGAGACGTCAGGAAAGCCGCCCGGTCAGTGGGCGCCGCCCGACAGCTGGAGGCCGACGATGCCCACGATGACCAGCGTGATGGAGACGATCTTCAGGGTGGAGACCACGTCACCGAGGAAGACCATGCCGTAGACCGCCGTCCCGGCCGCGCCGAGGCCGGTCCACACCGCGTACGCCGGACCCACGTCGAGCTTGCGCAGGGCCAGGGTCAGCAGGCCGAAGCTGGCGAGCGCGAAGGAGCAGAAGGCGATGGTCGGCAGGAGGCGGGTGAAACCGTGCGAGAGCTTCAGGCAGACCGCGAAGCCGGTCTCCAGCAGCCCCGCCACCACGACCAGCAGCCACGCCATGTCCCATTGCCTCCGTCAGCCGGACGAGTGACGACGGGACTTCAGCCTCACTCCGCTGGGGCCCCGCCTGGCGGTCAGCGGCCGGTGACGAACGCCAGCCTTGGTGTGATTATGCAGTTGTGCCGGGCGGACGGCAGCGACATCCGGGAGATCAGTCGCCCTCGCGTCGTTCACGGGTGGACAGCAGCCGGCGCAGCGAGTGCAGCCGGGCCGGGTCGGCGTGACCGTCGGCGACCCACTGGTCCAGGGCGCAGTCCTGCTCGTCGTGGCTGCAGGCGCGCGGGCAGTCGACGGTGCCCGGCTCCAGGTCGGGGAAGGCGTGGATGACCCGGGACGGATCGATGTGCGCCAGCCCGAAGGAGCGGACGCCGGGGGTGTCGATGACCCAGCCCGCGTCACCGGGCAGCGGCAGCGCCAGCGCGGAGGTGGTGGTGTGCCGGCCGCGGCCGGTGACCGCGTTGACGATGCCGGTGGCCCGGCGGCGCTCCGGGACCAGCGCGTTGACCAGGGTCGTCTTGCCGACGCCGGAGTGCCCGACGAACGCCGTCATCCGGCCCTTGAGCGACTCGCGGACCCGCTCGGCGGCGCAGCCGTCGGTGAGTTCGTCGCGGTTGGTGACGATGGCGGGGACGCCGAGCGTGCCGTACGACTCCAGCAGCGCGTCGGCGGACGCCAGGTCGGACTTGGTCAGCACCAGCAGCGGGTCCAGGCCCGCGTCGTAGGCGGCGACCAGGCAGCGGTCGATGAGCCGGGGGCGCGGCTCGGGGTCGGCGAGCGCGGTGACGATGGCGAGCTGGTCGGCGTTGGCGACCACCACCCGCTCGTACGGGTCGTCGTCGTCGGCCGTCCGGCGCAGCGTGGAGGTGCGCGGTTCGACCCGGACGATCCGGGCCAGGGTGTCCTTGGCGCCGCTCAGGTCGCCGACGACGGCGACCCGGTCGCCGACCACCGCGCTCTTGCGGCCCAGTTCGCGGGCCTTCATCGCGGTGACCGTCCGGCCCTCGATGAGGCAGGTCAGCCGGCCCCGGTCGACGGTCAGGACCAGGCCCTCGGCCGCGTCCTCGTGCTTGGGGCGGATGTTCGTGCGGGGCCGGTTGCCCTTGCGGTTGGGGCGGACGCGGACGTCGTCCTCATCGGGGTTCTTGCCGTAGCGGCGCATGGCGGCCGGTCCCTCAGGCTCTCCGGGCCGGGCCGGGTGACGCGGCGAGCATGTCCGTCCACAGCGCGGGGAAGTCGGGCAGCGTCTTGGCCGTGGTGGCGACGTTCTCCACCTCCACGCCCTCGACCGCGAGGCCGATGACCGCGGCGGCGGTGGCCAGCCGGTGGTCGTCGTAGGTGTGGAAGATCCCGCCGTGCAGCGGGCGCGGCCGGATGTGCAGACCGTCCGCGGTCTCGGTGACGTCGCCGCCGAGCTCGTTGAGCTCCTTGGTGAGGGCGGCCAGCCGGTCGGTCTCGTGCAGCCGCAGGTGGGCCACGCCGCGCAGCGTGGAGGGGGAGTCGGCGAGCGCGGCGACCGCGGCGATGCCGGGGGTCAGCTCGCCGACCTCGCCGAGGTCGACGTCGATGCCGTGGATGCGGCCGCTGCCGGTGAAGGTCAGGCCCTGGTCGGTCAGCTCGCAGGAGCCGCCCATGGTGGTGAAGATCTCACGCAGCGCGTCACCGGGCTGGGTGGTGTGCTCGGGCCAGTCCGGGATGGTGACCCGGCCGCCGGTGACCAGCGCGGCGGCCAGGAACGGCTGCGCGTTGGACAGATCGGGCTCGACGACCAGGTCGCGGCCGAGCAGCGCGCCCGGGGTGACCCGCCAGACGTTGGGCTCGCCGCCCGCCTCCGGGGTGTCCACCTGTGCGCCGACACTGCGCAGCATGTCGACGGTCATCCGGATGTGCGGCATCGACGGCAGGGCCGCGCCGACGTGCCGGACCTCGACGCCCTGGTTGAAGCGCGGCGCGGACAGCAGCAGGGCGCTGACGAACTGCGAGGACGAGGAGGCGTCGATCTCCACCGCGCCGCCCTCCAGGGCGCCGCTGCCGAAGACCGTCATCGGGAGCGCGCCGCGGTTGTCGTCGTCGATCCGGGCGCCCAGGGAGCGCAGCGCGTCGATCACGCCGCCGAGCGGGCGCTCGTAGGAGCGCGGGTCGCCGTCGAAGCGGACCGGGCCGTCGGCGAGCGCGGCGACCGGCGGCAGGAAGCGCATGACCGTTCCGGCGTTGCCGACGTCGACGGTGGCCGGGCCGTGCAGACCGGCCGGGATGATCCGCCAGGCCTCGCCGCCGCCGGGCCGGTCCACGGCGTCCGCGGAGCCGGCGGAGCTGGAGGAGGCGGTCTCCTCGATGCCGACGCCCATGGTGCGCAGCGCCTCGGCCATCAGCAGGGTGTCGCGGGAGCGCAGCGGGCGGCGCAGCCAGCCGGGCTCGGAGGAGAGGGCGGCCAGGACCAGGCCGCGGTTGGTGACCGATTTGGAGCCGGGCACGGTGACGGTTGCATCGACGGCCCCGGGTGCGACGGGGGCGGGCCACAGGGCGGGATGTGCGGGGCTCTCGGTCATGCCCTTACTTTAATGGCTGGGCAAGGGTGCCGATCTTGATCAAAAGTGGCGCAACCCATCCGAAACATGGCACTGGTAGTGCGCTTGCGTGCCGGAAGTGCGGAGCGGGCGGACGTACGGGCCGCGCACGGCGGACGTATGAGGCGCTGCGGACATACCGGGCGGGAGTACGGGCCGTGCCGCCGTTGACGGCCGGGGCCCGCCGGTGACCTCAGAGGCCGAGCAGCCAGCGCCCGCCGCCCATCAGGGAGCACAGCGTCACCACGTGGAAGAGACCGAGCCACAGCGCGGCCGGGACATGGGTCAGCCGGGCCAGCTGATCCGGATCGGAGTCCACCGGGCCGGCCCCTCGCCCGACCACCACCCCTGATGGAGCCGCTGACGCGGCGCGCAACATACGGCGCCGCTTGCCCATCAGCTCGAAGGGCGGCCGCACCCCGCCCAGCAGCAGGAACCACACCGCCGCGTACCCGAAGCCGGCCTGCACCTCCGGTGTGGTCAGCCAGGAGACCAGCAGGAACGCGGCGCCGGCCAGGACGACGGTGAGCACGCCGTAGGCGTTGCGGATCATGACCAGCATCGCCAGCAGCAGTGCGGTCGCGCCCCACAACAGTGCCGTGATGTGTCCGGCCGCCAGCAGGGCGGCGCCGGCCAGACCGAGCAGGGACGGTGCCACATAACCGGCCGCGGCGGTCAGCACCATGCCGAGACCGGTCGGTTTGCCGCGGGAAACGGTCAGGCCGGAGGTGTCGGAGTGCAGCCGGATGCCGTCCAGGCGGCGCCCGCTGAGCAGCGCGATCAGGCCGTGCCCGCCCTCGTGGGCGATGGTGATCGCATTGCGCGACAGCCGCCACGCGGTGTGCGGGACGACGGCGGCCAGGGCGAGCACCGCCGTGGCGATCACCAGCCAGAGCGACGGGGCGGGCTGGGACCCGGTGACCCGGCCCCATATGTCGGTGAGGTGGTCGGTCTCCATGTCTCCCCTTCGTGTGGCATGGCAGTGTGGCATGCATGTGCGGGAGGTATGCAGCGAGTCGTCGCCCCGAGGACCTGGTCGGCCTGTTCGGGGTGCAGCAGTGGGAGCCGGAGGAGACGCTGGCGCCCAGTTGGAACGTGGCGCCGACGGCCACCGTGCACGCGGTGCTGGAGCGTCCCCTCAAAGGCGAGGGCGCCCCCGACGGGCCGGTGCGCCAGCTGCGGCCGCTGAAGTGGGGGCTGGTCCCGTCGTGGTCGACATCACCCGACGGCGCGGCACGAATGATCAACGCGCGGGCGGAAACGGTCCACGAGAAGCCGTCGTTCCGACGGGCCTTCGCGACCCGGCGCTGTCTGATCCCCGGTGACGGCTACTTCGAGTGGGTCACCGACGCGGCCGAGCGGGAGCTGGAGGAGCAGGGCCGGAAGAAGCGGCCCCGCAAGCAGCCGTACTTCGTGACGCCCGCGGACGGCTCCGTGATGGCGATGGCCGGGCTGTACGAGTTCTGGCGGGACCGCACGCTCCCCGGCGACCACCCGATGGCCTGGTGGGTGACCTGCACGGTCGTCACCACCGCCGCCGAGACCACCCCGCTGGCCGGGGCGGACGGCGGCGCCGGCCCGCAGTCGCTGGCCGAGATCCACCCCCGGATGCCGCTGGTGCTGCCCCCGGACCGCTGGGACGCCTGGCTCGACGCGGGCCGTACCGACCCCGACGAGCTGCGGGAACTGCTGGCGCCCCCGCCGCCCGGCCTGATGCGCGCCCATCCCGTACCGACCGACGTCAGCAACGTCCGCAACAACGGGCCCGAGCTGGTCACCGAACTCGACGGGCCGGAGGTCGGCACGCTGTTCTGAGGCTGCGCACCCGCCACGCCCGCCCGGTGGGCCCGGTGACGGGCGTGGGGCGGTGCCGTTCGGGTGCCGGCGCGGGCAGGATGGGCGTATGAGCACAGGGGCGAAGGAGACCGAGACGGTCGGGACGCCGGCGGGCGAGGCCCGGATCACCTGGCACCGCGCGGCGACGCCGGCGCGGGCCGTGGTGGCGGTGAGCCACGGCGCCGGCGGCGGTATCGAGGCGCGCGACCTGCGGGCACTGGCGGCCGCTCTGCCGGCCCGCGGCTACCCCGTGGCGCTGGTCGAGCAGCCGTGGCGGGTGGCCGGCAAGAAGCTGGCACCGGCGCCGAAGACCCTGGACGCGGCGTGGACCGCGCTGTGGCCCGCGCTGGAGAAGCCGGGGCTGCCGGTGGTCGCCGGCGGCCGGAGCGCGGGCGCCCGGGTGGCCTGCCGTACGGCCCGCGAGCTGGGCGCCGGAGCCGTACTGGCGCTGAGCTTCCCGCTGCACCCACCGGGCAGGCCGGAGAAGTCCCGGGTGGACGAGCTGACCGGCGCCGGGGTGCCGACGCTGGTCGTCCAGGGCGGCCGGGACCCCTTCGGCCGGCCCGACGAGTTCCCGCCGGGCACGGAGCTCGCCGAAGTGCCGCACGGCGACCACGGCTTCGCGGTCCCGAAGAAGGCGGACGTCGACGAGGCCGCGACGATGGCCGTCCTCACCGACGCCGTCCTCGTCTGGCTGGACGGGCTCTTCGGCTGAGAGCGGCCCCGCACCGCACCGGCGAGGCCCGCGCACCCGCCAAGGGCCCGCCGGCGCCGGGGCTCAGTCGCCCTGCCCGCGCGGCCGGGCCCGTACGTGCACCCGCTCGCCCTGCCGCCCGAAGAGGCTGAGCACCTCCACCGGCGTCCCGTCGGCGGGCCCGAACCAGTGCGGCAGCCGGGTGTCGAACTCCGCCGCCTCCCCGGCCCGCAGCACCACGTCGCGGTCGGCCAGCAGCAGCCGCAGCCGTCCGGACAGCACGTACAGCCACTCGTAGCCCTCGTGGACCCGCTGCTCCGGCGGGCCGGCGACGGGATCGATCACCAGCTTGAACGCCTGCAGCGCGCCCGGCTGGCGGGTCAGCGGCACCACCGTCATACGGCCGCGCCGCTGCGGCACCGCGCGGATCCGGGGGTCGCCCACCTCCGGCGCACCCACCAGCTCGTCCAGCGGCACCTGGTGCGCCCGAGCCAGCGGCAGCAGCAGTTCGAGGGTGGCCCGGCGGCCGCCGGACTCCAGGCGCGAGAGGGTGCTCACCGAGATGCCGGTCGCCTCGGACAGCGCGGCCAGGGTCACCCCGCGCTCCTGCCGGAGCCGCCGCAGCCGGGGCCCCACCTCGGCGAGGACCCGGTCGTAGATCTGGTCCGGTTCCGGTTCCGGTGCCGGTGCCGGGGCGCCGGGGGAGGCGCCGGCCGCCGGGGCGGGGACCGTGCGGTCCGGCGGGGTGCCGGCAGTGTCGTCGTCCACGCTCCCATTGCCGAACCGGCAACCACATTTGTCAACCCCGGAACGGGAAACCGTGCGCGTAACCGGACGGAAAACCGCCGGAAGAAGATCGCGCCGAGCGGGAATGCCCGGGCCGGGACGGCTGTTGTGGCTTTCGTACGGACGCGCGTACGTCCAGCGAAGCACGAGGAATGGGAGTCCGCCGCATGGGAATCGCTTGCCCGGCCCGCCCGGCCGCTGACCTGCCGTGGTCGCAGATGCAGGTGGCACAGCCCGCCCTTGCCGGAGCGGCGGCGGCACCGGATCGTCGTCTATTCTCCGAATCGAGTGGGTCCGCTTCCGGATCCGTGACGGTGTTGGAGGAGGTGGGTCCGGTCACCGGTACCGACGCAGGGACCGACGGCTCGGCCGAGGAGATGTCCGACCGCCGGCAGGAGAGTGCGGCCGAGCGCAATGCGCGCTTCGAGCGGGACGCGCTCACCTTCCTCGACCAGATGTACTCCGCCGCCCTGCGCATGACGCGCAACCCGGCCGACGCGGAGGACCTCGTCCAGGAGACGTACGCGAAGGCGTACGCGTCGTTCCACCAGTTCCGCGAGGGCACCAACCTCAAGGCGTGGCTGTACCGCATCCTCACGAACACCTTCATCAACTCCTACCGCAAGAAGCAGCGCGAGCCGCAGCGCAGTGCCGCGGAGGAGATCGAGGACTGGCAGCTGGCGCGCGCCGAGTCGCACATGTCGACGGGGCTGCGCTCGGCGGAGTCCCAGGCGTTGGACCATCTCCCCGACTCGGACGTGAAGGCCGCCCTGCAGGCGATCCCGGAGGAATTCCGCATCGCGGTCTACCTCGCCGACGTGGAGGGGTTTGCGTACAAGGAGATCGCGGACATCATGGGGACACCCATCGGCACGGTGATGTCCCGTCTGCACCGCGGCCGCCGCCAACTGCGCGGCATGCTGGAGGATTACGCCCGCGAACGCGGGCTGGTTCCGGCGGGTGCGGCCACTGCGGACGACCCGCAGGCCGCGCGGACGTCGGAATCGCACGACCGGAAAGGCTCGGGATCATGAGCTGCGGAGAGCCGCACGAGAAGGACTGCTCAGAGGTCCTTGACCACCTTTACGAGTATCTCGACCGGGAGATGCCCGCCGGGGAGTGCGCGGAATTCCAGGTGCATCTCGACGAATGCTCGCCGTGCCTGGAGAAGTACGGCCTGGAGCAGGCCGTCAAGAAGCTCGTCAAGCGCTGCTGCGGCCACGACGACGTCCCCAGCGACCTGCGCTCCAAGGTCATGGGCCGGATCGACCTCATCCGGGCCGGCGAGGCCGTGCCCGAGGTGAGCGTCCTGGAGCAGGCCCGGCACGAACAGGCCCAGCGGGAGCAGCAGGCGCGTGAGGCGGAGACCGGCGGCGCCGGCTCCGGCCCGGCGGCCGGCCCCCGTACCGCCGACGCCTGACGGCCGGGGCCCGGCAGGGCCCCTGGGTGATCAACTCCCCGCCGCTCGATCAACTTCCCGCACTTTGCACGGACCGCGGCCGTGCGGGCGAAGACCGCGGCACATCACCCCAATGAGTGAGGGGCGGGGCGATTCCTCCCGCCCGATCCGCTGATGCGCCTTCCCGGGCGCGCCAACCCCTCTATTCTCACCGACCCGAGCGCGCTGCGGATGCGGCGTGCCGAGGGCCGTCCCCGCCCCGGGAACGGGGCGGAGCCGGCGGGCACGGTGAGGAGGGCGCGATGCGGGAACTTCCGGCGGCCGCGCGAGGGTACATCGGCGGTACGGCCCTGGCCGCCGCGCTGTGCACCGCTTGGACCTTACGGCTGGGCCCGGGCGCCCCCTGGGGCACCGCCCTCGCCCTGGCCGCCCTGTACGCACTGGGCGAACGGATCCCCCGCTGCCCGCTCCTGGGCCGCCGGCTGCCGCAACGGACGCGCACCGGCGGGGGCACGGGCTGGACCAGCCCCCTGATCCTCGCCGCGGTCTTCCTGCTCCCGCCGGCACTGGCCGCGCTGGCCGCCGTCCCCGGAGCGCTGCTCGCCCCGGTCCGGCCCCGGGCGGCCACCGCCCGCCGGATATGGCACGCCGCCGAGCAGGCCCTCGCCTGCGGTGCGGCCGCCGCGGCCTTCCGGGCCCTGGGCCACCCGGACCCGGCCACCCCGCGCTTTCCCCTCCTGCTGCTGCCCGCGCTGGTAGCCGCGGCCGTCTGCTGCGCGGTGCTCGCGGCGCTGGACGGCGGCATCCTGATCGCCGCCGAACGGCACCCGGTCCGCACCGCCTGGCGCGGACTGCTCGCCCGCGGCCAGGCCCGGTACCTCGTGCACGGCCTGGCCGGGCTGATGATGGCCGTCCTGTGGCGCAGCTCGTACGGGCCGCCGGCCGCGCTGCTGGTGCTGCTGCCGATGTGCCTCTCGTGCTGGGTCTTCGACCGCTGCCACCGCGAACGCGCCGCCCACCAGGCCACCATCCGGGCGCTCGTCCAGGCCGTGGACATCAAGGACCGCTACACCCGCGGGCACGGCGAACGGGTCGGCCGCGCCTCGGTGATGATCGCCCGCGAGCTGGGCATGACGGAGGACCGGACCGAGGCGCTCCGGTTCGCCGGCATCCTGCACGACGTCGGCAAACTCGGCGTGCCCACCCGGTTGTTGCGCAAGGACGGGCCGCTGACCCCGGAGGAGCGCCGGGTGATCGAGCTGCACCCGGAGTACGGGCACGAGATCGTCCGCGGCATCGGCTTCCTGGGGGAGGCGCGGGCGGCGATCCTGCACCACCACGAGCGGCTGGACGGGCGCGGCTACCCGTACGGTCTGCGCGGCCACCAGATCCCGGAGTTCGCCAGGGTGGTGGCGGTGGCGGACGCCTTCGACGCGATGACCTCCACCCGGTCCTACCGCCGGGCCCGGCCGGTGCCGGTGGCCGTGGCGGAGCTGCGCAAATGTGCCGGTACGCAGTTCGACCCGCGGATGGTGCGGGCACTGGCGGCGGCACTGCACCGGTACGGCTGGGACCCGGACCTGGTCACCGCGGCGGACGACGGGCCGGGCGCGACCCGGAGCGGAAACGTCACGCCTGAGCGGGTGGCGGGCCGGGCCGGGGAAACCGGGGGAGCGGCGGGTCCCGCCCCGGCAGACCGCGGTGACCGGCCGGGCGGCGCGGTGCCCGAGCCGGTGCCCGGGGCCGCCGGCAGCGCCCGCTGGGGCGGTGGTCCGCGATGAGCGGCACCCGGGCAGAGCCCCCGGACCCCCGGCGGACCGGCCACCCGGCGGCCGACGGCCGGCCCACCGCCGTACCGGACGGCCCGCGGACCGCCGCCCGCCACCCCGGAGGCCGCGCCGTCGTCGCCGCCGTCCACACCGCCGCCGCCGTGCTGGCCTGCTGGTCCCTCGGCCGGACCCTGTGGGCCGGGCTCGACCAGCCGGGGATCGCGCTGGCCTTCGGGGTGCTGATCGCGGCCGGCGAGCTGGCCGCCTGCGGTCCCGCGCCCGCCACCGGGCCGGGGCGGGCGCCGGACGACCGGACGGCGGCCCCGCTCGGGGCGGCCGGGGCGCTGGCGTACGCGCTGCTCGGCGAGGCGGGCGGCCGGCCGACGACGCACGGCGTCCCCCAGACCGTGGCCGTCGTCCTGGCGGCCGCCCTGATCGGCGTCGTCCCGCAGGTCGCGCGCGGCCGGTGCACGGCGCCGGACCGGCTCGCCCGCCGGGTGCTGACCACGGGATTCGCCGCCACCTGCTTCCAACCCCTCTACAACACCGGCACCCTGGGCAGCTGGGTGGCGAGCGGACCGGCCTATCCGTTCTTCCTGATCGGCCTGCTGGCGCTGACCACGCTGTGTGACGCGGTGCTCGCCGCCGCTCTGGCGCACGCCCGCACCGGCTGGCCGTACTGTCCGCTGCTGCGCGACGAATTGCGGGCGCTGCCCGGCATCGGCACGGCCGTCTGCGCCACCGGCGTGGTGATCGCGCTCGCCACCGCGGTCGCCGGCCTGTGGGCGCTGCCGGTGTTCTGTCTGCCGCTGCTGCTGACCCAGTTCGCCTTCGGCCGTTTCGCGGCGGTGCGCGGTACGTACCGCCAGACCATCGCCTCGCTGGCCCGCGCCACCGAGATCGCCGGGTACACCCCGCACGGCCACGCCCGCCGGGTGGCCGCGCTCAGCCGCGCGGTGGGCCGCGAACTGGGCCTGACCGAACCGGACTTGGACGTCCTGGAGTACGCCGCGCTGATGCACGACATCGGTCAGCTCTCGCTCCTGGACCCGGTGCCGGACGGTGCCACCGCGCCGCTGCCGCCCGCCGAACAGCGCCGGATCGCCCTGCTGGGCGGCGCCGTTGTCCGGCAGACCGGGGTGCCCGCCGAGGTCGCGATGATCGTCGAGCGGCAGGCCGACCCGTACCCGGACCAGCCGGTCACCGCGCGTATCGTCCGGACCGTCAACGCCTACGACGACCTGGCGGGCGGCGCCGGCGGGCCGGGCGGCCGGCTGCGCGCCCTGGAGCGGCTGCGGCTGGCCACCGCGCAGGACCACGAGCCCCGCGTCGTCGAGGCGCTCGCCCGGGTCCTGGCCCGCGGCGGCCGGCAGGTGTGAGAAGGACCGCACCGGGGCCGCCGGGTCCCCCGTACCGTCCTTCGGTTCCCTCCGCTTGCGGAATTCCGCCCGAAGTGCCAGAACCCATGGGTAATGAGCGGCCTCCGAGACGGGCATGGTTGGATGCGAAGGAAGCCCCTGTGAGGAGAGTCCCAGGGGGTTCAGGGGGTCGGTGAAGGGCATCAGCCGCAGGGGGAGCAGCAAACCAGGCTGAGCCCGACGGCAATCTGTGGCAGGTTGTCGAGTGGGCCCCCCGGAAGGGCCCCGGGAGCCGCCCGGGAGACCCCCCGGCGGCATCGAGAGCAACCAGCAGGCGGGAATCGTGAGGATCTTCGGCAAGGTACGGCACCGGCCCTCCGCCTCGTGGCGGCAGGCGACCGACCGCGCTTTCACGCTGATCGGTGACGGCCGTTACGACGACGCGGGGGCGTTGCTGACCAGGGCCGCGGACATGGAGCCGTGGCTGTCGGAGTCCTGGTTCAACCTCGCCCTGCTGCACAAGTTCCGGCACGACTGGGAGCAGGCCCGGGCCGCCGGTCTGCGCGCGGTGGCGCTGCTCGACCGCGAGACCGGTGCGCCCGACTGGTGGAACGTCGGCATCGCCGCCACCGCCCTCCAGGACTGGCCGCTGGCCCGCCGGGCCTGGCAGGCGTACGGCCTGAAGGTCCCCGGTGAGGGCTCGCCGTCCGGCGAACCGGTCGGGATGGCCCTGGGCAGCGCCGCGGTCCGGCTCTCCCCGGAGGGCGAGGCCGAGGTGGTCTGGGGCCGCCGGCTGGACCCGGCCCGCATCGAGGTGCTGTCGATCCCGCTGCCGTCCTCCGGGCGGCGCTGGGGCGAGGTCGTGCTGCACGACGGCGTCCCGCACGGCGAGCGGACGACGTCCGACGGGCAGGCGTACCCGGTCTTCGACGAGATCGAGCTGTGGGCGCCCTCCCCGGTCCCCACCTGGGTGGTGCTCCTGGAGGCCGCCACCGAGGCGGACCGGGACGCCCTGGAGCGGCTGGCGGCCGACGCCGGCTTCGCCGCCGAGGACTGGTCGTCCTCCGTACGCCTGCTGTGCCGCACGTGCTCGGAGAGCCGGATGCCCAGCGACGAGGGGGACGGCGAGCACCTGGACCCGCACGACCACAGCGAACCGGGCCACCCCGGCCCGCTGGGCCACCGCACCGCGGGCTCCGGCTCGCTGTGGGTGCCGGAGCGCGAATGCGGTATCGCGGCACCGTCCGCGCTGGTCCGCGGGCTGCTCGACGGCTGGGTCGCGGACAGCCCGGACACCCGCGAATGGCGTGATCTGGAAGAGGTCTGCTGAGCGCCGGGCCGCCCCCGTAGGCTGTAGGGCGTCCCATCAGGGTTTTGAGGAAGGCGTACGGCGGAGATGGCCCAGCAGGACAGTGATCAGCAGGAGAGCGTCGAGTTCATCGTCGACACGGAGGACTGCGAGGAGCGCGAGACCGCCCACCGGGAGCGCGGCACCTCCCGCCCGATCACCGTGGTCGGCAACCCGGTGCTCCACAAGGAGTGCAAGGACGTCACGGAGTTCGACGACAACCTGGCCCAGCTGATCGACGACATGTTCGCCAGCCAGCGCACCGCCGAGGGGGTGGGCCTGGCCGCCAACCAGATCGGTGTGGACCTGAAGGTCTTCGTCTACGACTGCCTGGACGACGAGGGCGTCCGGCACGTCGGCGCGGTCTGCAACCCGGTCCTGGACGAGCTGCCCGCCGAGCGCCGGGTGCTGGACGACTCCAACGAGGGCTGCCTGTCCGTGCCCGGTGCGTACGCCGAGCTGGCCCGCCCCGACTACGCGGTGGTGCGCGGCCAGAACGCCAAGGGCGAACCGATCGCCGTGCAGGGCACCGGCTACTTCGCGCGCTGCCTCCAGCACGAGACCGACCACCTCTACGGCTACCTCTACATCGACCGGCTCTCCAAGCGGGAGCGCAAGGACGCGCTGCGGCAGATGGCCGAGCGGGAGCCGCGCTACCCCGTGGTCGCCAACGACTGAGCGGGCGCGGGACCACCGACGCGCGCGGGCGCCCGTCCCCGGTGGGGGCGGGCGCCCGCGCGCGTCGGTGGGGTCTCCTGGCGGCCGGTCTACGAGGCGTCCTGGTAGGCGCTCCAGACCTTCGGCGGCAGGGACGTCCCCAGACCGGTGCGGGGGCCGCCGACGCCCTGCAGGCCCAGCAGTTGGGGCGCACCGGGCTGGTTGCGGAACATGGTGACGGCGGTGGTCGGCTCGTCACCGGCGCCCGGCGTGGCGCCGGGACGGACGCCGCCCCAGGTCCCGCCGCCGGTGCCGGGACCGGTGCCGACCGGGGCGGGCGCCGGGCTGCCGATGAACCACGCCGACTTCATCCGGTCACCCGGCTCGGTACGGCCGGCCGCCACCGGCGGCCCGGCCGGCTTGGCATCCGGCAGCCCCAGCGTGCGCCATCCCACGCCCTCCAGGGCGCCGGTCACCTGCTGGGCGACCCCGGCGTCGAGGACCTGCTGGGGCACCGTCCGCTCGAAGCCGGGGACCGTGCGGCCGTCGTGCGTCATGGACGACACCGCGTACGGATCGGCGTGCAGCCCGCCGTTGGCGAACGTGGTGTAGGCGCTCGCCATCCGTATCGCGCTGGGCGCCGAGGTGCCGAGCGGGAAGGTCTGCTCCAGGCGCGCCATGCTCTCCTTGCGCAGCCCGGCGGCCACCGCGAGGTCCCGGATCCGGGCCAGCCCGATCCGCTGCCCGGCCTGGACGAACGGCGGGTTCTTGGCCTGCACCAGGGCGCTGCCGAGGTCCACTGCGGCCTGGTCCGGCCGCCAGTCCACCGGAACGGCCCGGCCGGCCCCCTCGGGGCGGTCGGTGGGCGGCACGGTGGCGTCGACCTGCTGCTGGAGGGCGGCGGCGAGCACGAACGGTTTGAAGGCCGAGCCGGCCGGGACCGCCGTGGTGTCCGCGTTGTTGCTGAAGTGCCGGGTGGCGTCGGCACCGCCGTAGAGCGCGACGATCGCGCCGTCCCGGGGGCGCACCGAGGCCGCCCCGAATTCCACGAAGGTGTCGGCGGTCCGCTCCTTCGGGTCGAGGTTCTCCCGGCGGACGGTGTTCACGGCCTTCTCCAGGCGGCGGGTGCGGTTCCTGTCGAAGGTGGTGTGGATGCGGTAGCCGCCGCGCGCCAGGTCCTTGTCGGTGAGCCCGGTGTCGGCCTTGATGAATTTGTTGGCGACGTCGACGAGGTAGCCGATCTGGCCGGCCTGGCTGGTGGGCTTCGACGGCGGCCGGGGCTCGGGGAAGGTGCGGTACTTCGCCCGTTCCTGCTCGCTCATCTTGCCGGTGGCGACCTGCCGGTCGAGGATCCACCGCCAGCGTGCCACCGCCCGCCGGTGGTTGGCCTCGCTCAGCCCCGGGTCGTACTGGTCGGCACCCTTCAGCGTGGCCGCCAGCAGGGCGCCCTGGCTGGGACTGAGGTTCTTGGCGTCGATGCCGTAGTACGCGTGGGCGGCGGCCTGGATGCCGTACGAACCGCGGCCGAACCAGCTGGTGTTGAGATAGCCGCGGAGGATGTCGCGCTTGGACTTCTGGTTGCTCACCTTCAGCGCGATGATGAATTCCCGCAGCTTGCGGGTGACCGTCTGGTCCTGCGAGAGATAGGTGTTCTTCACGTACTGCTGGGTGATGGTGGAGCCGCCCTGGGTCTCCTCGCCGGAGACCATGTTCACCAGGGCCCGGGCGATTCCCTGGACGGACACCCCGGGGTCGCTGTAGAACGTGGCGTTCTCCGCGGAGATCACCGCGTTCTCGACCGACTCGGGGACCTTGTCGAGGGTGATGTTCTGCCGGTTGACGGCGCCCACGCTCACCATCTGGCTGCCGTCCGCCCAGTAGTAGACGGTGGCCTCCTTACCGGCGAGCTCGTTCTCGTCCGGTATGTCGATCTTCGCGTACACGAACGCGAACAACCCCGCCAGGGAGAGGATGCCGAACGCGAGGGTGCCGAGCCACAGCCGCCATGACGGCAGCCATCGGCGCAGCCCCTCGCGTCCCCGGCGCGGATAGTCGATGAACCGGCGACGCCCCTTCGTGCCCTTCATACCCGGATAGATGTGGCGTCCTCGGCGCTGGTTGCCGAGGTAACAGAACGCTCACAATCGCAGGTGACCGGGGTGAACGGGCGCCGCCGGCAAGGACGTCGGGGCGCCGGCCTAGAAGTCGTCGTCGAAGGAGACCGAGCCCTCGACGGCGACCTGGTAGGCCGAGGCCCGGCGCTCGAAGAAGTTGGTCAGCTCCTGGACGTTCTGCAACTCCATGAAGGAGAACGGGTTCTCCGAGCCGTACACGGGCGCGAAGCCGAGCCGCTGCAGACGCTGGTCCGCGACGCACTGCAGGTACTCGCGCATCGACTCGGTGTTCATCCCCGGCAGGCCGTCGCCGCACAGGTCACGGCCGAACTGCAGCTCGGCCTCGACGGCCTCCTTCAGCATCTCGGTGACCTGCAGCTCCAGCTTGTCGTCGAAGAGGTCGGGCTCCTCCTCGCGGACCGTGTCCACCACCGAGAACGCGAACTCCATGTGCATGGACTCGTCGCGGAAGACCCAGTTGGTGCCGGTGGCCAGGCCGTGCAGCAGCCCGCGCGAGCGGAACCAGTAGACGTAGGCGAAGGCGCCGTAGAAGAACAGGCCCTCGATGCACGCCGCGAAGCAGATGAGGTTGAGGAGGAAGCGACGGCGGTCCTCCCTGGTCTCCAGCCGCTCGATCTGCTCGACGTGGTCCATCCACTTGAAGCAGAACTGGGCCTTCTCCCGGATGGAGGGAATGTTCTCCACCGCGGCGAAGGCGGCGGCGCGGTCCTCCGGATCGGGCAGATAGGTGTCCAGCAGCGTCAGATAGAACTGGACGTGCACCGCCTCCTCGAAGAGCTGACGGCTCAGATACAGCCGTGCCTCGGGGGAGTTGATGTGCTTGTACAGCGTCAGGACCAGGTTGTTGGCGACGATCGAGTCACCGGTCGCGAAGAACGCGACCAGCCGGCCGATCATGTGCTGCTCGCCGGGCGAGAGCTTGGCGAGGTCGGCCACGTCGGAGTGGAGGTCGACCTCCTCCACGGTCCAGGTGTTCTTGATCGCGTCGCGGTAGCGGTCGTAGAACTCCGGGTACCGCATGGGCCGCAGGGTGAGTTCGAAGCCCGGGTCGAGGAGGTTCTTGGTGCGTGTTTCGGTGGTCATTACTGGCAGGCCTCGCAGGACTCGGGGTTTTCCAGGGAGCAGGCGACCGCCTCGGGGTCGGTCACCGGCAGTTGCGGCGCTTGCTGGGCGGGGACGGACGCGGCGCGCGCCGACTGCGCGATCCGCGTCGCCGGGCGCGACCGCAGGTAGTACGTGGTCTTGATGCCGCGCTTCCAGGCGTACGCGTACATCGAGCTGAGCTTGCCGATGGTCGGCGACGCCATGAAGAGGTTCAGCGACTGGCTCTGGTCGAGGTACGGCGTACGGGCCGCGGCCATGTCGATCAGGGCGCGCTGCGGGATCTCCCAGGCGGTGCGGTAGAGCGCCCGGATCCGCTCGGGGATCCACGCCACGTCCTGCACCGAGCCGTTCGCCTCGCGCAGCGCGTCCCGGGTCCGCGCGTCCCACAGCCCCAGGGCCTTGAGCTCCTCGATCAGGTAGGCGTTGACCTGCAGGAACTCACCGCTCAGCGTCTCGCGCTTGAAGAGGTTGGACACCTGCGGCTCGATGCACTCGTACACGCCGGCGATGGAGGCGATGGTCGCGGTCGGCGCGATCGCGAGGAGCAGGGAGTTGCGCATCCCGGTCTTCGCGATCCGGGCGCGCAGCGCGGCCCAGCGGTCCGCCCAGCGCGGCTCGGCGTCCGGGTAGTGGTCGGGGTGCAGCACGCCGCGGGCGGTACGGGTCGCGGACCAGGCCGGGTGCGGGCCGTGCCGCTCGGCGAGGTCGGCGGACGCCTCGTAGGCGGCGAGCATGATCCGCTCGGAGATACGGGTGGACAGCTCCTTCGCCTCGGGGGAGTCGAAGGGCAACCGCAGCCGGAAGAAGACGTCCTGCAGACCCATCAGGCCCAGACCGACCGGACGCCAGCGGGAGTTGGAGGCGGCGGCCTGCTCGGTGGGGTAGAAGTTGATGTCCACGACGCGGTCGAGGAAGGTGACGGCCGTACGGACCGTGGCGTCCAGCCGCTCCCAGTCCATCGCCTCCTCCCAGCCGTTGGCCTCGTTGCCCAGGTGGGCGGCGAGGTTGACCGACCCGAGGTTGCAGACCGCGGTCTCCCCGTCGTCGGTCACCTCCAGGATCTCCGTGCACAGGTTGGAGGAGTGCACGACCTTGCCGGGCTCGGCGGTCTGGTTGGCGGTGCGGTTGGCGGCGTCCTTGAACGTCATCCAGCCGTTGCCGGTCTGCGCCAGGGTGCGCATCATGCGGGAGTACAGCACCCGGGCCGGGATCTGCTTGAGCGCCCGGCCCTCGGCCTCGGCCTTGCGGTACGCGGCGTCGAACTCCTCGCCCCACAGGTCCACCAGCTCGGGGACGTCGGAGGGCGAGAACAGCGACCAGTCGGTGTCCGCCTCCACCCGGCGCATGAACTCGTCCGGGATCCAGTGCGCGAGGTTCAGGTTGTGCGTACGGCGGGCCTCTTCACCGGTGTTGTCGCGGAGCTCCAGGAACTCCTCGATGTCCGCGTGCCAGGTCTCCAGGTAGACACAGGCCGCGCCCTTGCGCCGGCCGCCCTGGTTCACCGCCGCGACCGAGGCGTCCAGCGTGCGCAGGAACGGCACGATGCCGTTGGAGTGCCCGTTGGTGCCGCGGATCAGCGAACCGCGGGCCCGGATGCGGGAGTAGGACAGTCCGATGCCGCCGGCGTGCTTGGAGAGCCGGGCGACCTGGTGGTACCGGTCGTAGATCGAGTCCAGCTCGTCCAGCGGGGAGTCCAGCAGGTAGCAGGACGACATCTGGGGGTGGCGGGTACCGGAGTTGAAGAGGGTGGGGGAGGAGGGGAGGTACGACAGCGAGCTGGTGAGGCGGTACAGCTCGGCGACGTCCACCAGCGCCCGCTCGGTGGCCTCGGGCGAATCGGCGGCCTCCGCGAGGCCGCAGGCCACCCGCAGCAGGAAGTGCTGGGGCGTCTCGATCACCTGACGGGTGGTGGGGTGCCGCAGCAGGTAGCGGGAGTGCAGGGTGCGCAGGCCGAAGTAGCCGAAGCGGTCGTCGGCGCCGTCCGCGAGCGCCTGCTCGACCAGCGCGTCCAGCCGTGCGGCGTGCGTACGGACGAACTCCGCGGTCTCGTCGGCGATCAGGCCCTCGCGGTGGCCGACCTCGATGGAGGCGGAGAAGGCGACCGCCCCCTGTTCGGCCGCCTCCTCCGAGATCGCGAGGGTGAGCAGCCGCGCGGCGAGCTTGGAGTACTCCGGCTCGTCACCGATCAGGCCGGCCGCGGCCTCGGTGGCCAGCGCGCGCAGCTCGGCCTCGTCGGAACCCGCGTGCCGGCCGCGCAGGGCGGCGGCGGCGACCTTGCCGGGGTCGGTCGCGGTGAGGTCCGCGGTCAGGTCGGTGAGGGTGCGCAGCAGGGCGACGCCCGGACCGTCGGAGGCGGGCGGCGTGGTCACCGCGGGCGGCACGACCTCGGCGTCTGACGCGGGTTCCGTTGGCGCGATGGTCACGTGATGCTCTCCCTCACTCGGCGGGGGCCGGGAGGGGCACGGGCGCGACGGGCGCACGCGGGCATGCGGCACCCCGTCAGGTCAGGGGTGCGCGGGCACACCGCGCGGCGTCCACCGGCCCTCCCTCGGGGCCCGGACGTATCGACGTCCGCACCGATGGCGGTGCGGGCGTGCCGTCGGCAGGTCCTCGGACTTCCGGGCGCACGGCGGCCCGTCGACAAAGGCGGGCGGGTGCGCTCGTACACCGTTGCGGGACAGTCCCGGATTCCCACCGGGTTCCCCTGCGGCGACAGCGAGGACGAGCATACATGTGGTGGTGCCCCCTCGGGCGCACCCCCACATCTAGTGTGTCGTGTGTGATCATGCGGTCTCTGTCAGTGCATCACCCTCGACTCCGGGCCACCGGGGACCGGGTGAACCGGCCCGGTGGCAACGGAACGGGCCGCTCCCTCCCGTGCGGGAGGCAGCGACCCGTGGCGTCGGACGCGGGGTGGCTCAGTGCCCCGCCGGAGCCCCCGCCGTGGCCGGTGGGAGGTCGGTGAGGACGCCCTTGTCGCCCGCGTCGGCGGTGTAGTCCGCGGGGCTGGTCTCGTCCGTGCCGTCGGGGGCGTTGAAGGCCCGTAGGACGACGGTGAGGACGACCGCGACGACCACGTTCAGGACGAACGCGGTCAGGCCGATGTAGCCGATCTCCCCGAGACCGGGGATCTCCGTGCTGGGGCCGCCGAAGTGCTTCTGCTTCGGGGTGGCCACGCCGTACGCCGCGAGCGTGCCGTAGAGCATGCCGGCCGCCCAGCCCGCCAGGAGTGCCCAGCGGTGGAACCAGCGGGTGAACAGGCCGCCGACCAGGGACGGCAGGGTCTGCAGGATCCAGATGCCGCCCAACAGCTGGAAGTTGATGGCGACGGTCTTGTCCATGGTGAGGACGAAGACCAGGGCGCCGACCTTGACCAGCAGGGAGACCAGCTTGGCGACCTTGTGTTCCTGCTCGGGCGTGGCGTCCTGCTTGAGGAAGTCCTTGTAGACGTTCCGGGTGAAGAGGTTGGCGGCCGCGATGGACATGATGGCCGCCGGGACGAGGGCGCCGATGCCGATCGCGGCGAACGCGACGCCGGTGAACCAGCTGGGGAACATGTCCTCGAACAGCTGGGGGATGGCGAGTTGCGGGTTGCCCTGGATGTCCGTACCGGCCTTGATCGCCATGAAGCCGAGCAGCGCCAGCAGGCCCAGCATCAGCGAGTAGAGCGGCAGGATCGTGGTGTTGCGGCGGATCACGTTGCGGCTGCGCGAGGACAGCGTCGCGGTGATCGAGTGCGGGTACATGAACAGCGCCAGGGCCGAGCCGAGGGCCAGCGTGGCGTACGCCCACTGGGCGTTGGGGCCGCTGGTCACTTCGCCGCGTGGTTTGCCGGGGACGGCGCCGGGCTGCGCGAGCGCCTTGCCCGCCGCGTGGAAGATGCTGTCGAAGCCGCCCAGTTTGATCGGGATGTAGATGATCGCCACGCCGATGACGAGGTAGATCAGGCCGTCCTTGACGAACGCGATCAGGGCGGGCGCACGCAGACCGGAGGAGTAGGTGTAGGCCGCCAGGACCGCGAAGGCGATCAGCAGCGGGAGGTCCTTGACGAACCAGTTGGTGTGCTCGCCGCCGCCGATGCCCATGACGTCCAGCACCGCCTGGATGCCCACCAGTTGCAGCGCGATGTACGGCATCGTGGCGAGGATGCCGGTGAGCGCCACCGCCAGCGACAGGCCCTTGGAGCCGAAGCGGCCGCGGACGAAGTCGGAGGTGGTGACGTAGCCGTGCTTGTGCGAGACCGACCACAGGCGGGGCAGGAAGAGGAAGATGAAGGGGTAGACCAGGATCGTGTACGGCACGGCGAAGAAGCCGGAGGCGCCCGCCGTGTAGACCGCCGCCGGGACGGCCACGAAGGTGTACGCGGTGTACAGGTCGCCACCGAGCAGGAACCACGTGATCCAGGTGCCGAAGCTGCGTCCGCCCAGGCCCCATTCGTCCAGGTTGGCGGACTGCTCGGCCTTGCGCCAGCGGGCGGCGAGGAAGCCCATGACCGTCACGGCCAGGAAGAAGAAGACGAAGACGGCGAGCGCGACGCCGTTGACGCCGTGGGTCTGGGAGGCGGCCAGCCGGACGGTCGCCGGGGCCGCGGTCACGAGGGCGTTCACCGGCCACCGTCCTTGCGGAGGCGCTGCTCACGCCGGACGAGCTTGTACGCGACGGTGGTCAGTACCGTCGAGATCAGCACCCACGCCATCTGGTACCAGTAGAAGAACGGGATCCCGATCAGCGTCGGCTCGATCCTGGCGTACGAACTCACCCACAGCATCGAGACGAACGGAGCCAGCAGGCACAGTCCGGCCACTATGCGCGTCGGGGTGACGACCTGTCTTCCGGTCGGTGATTCGGCTGGCTCTGGCATCAGCGTGGCTCCGTCCCTGGCTGTCTCCTGTGCAATCGGCTGGAAATCTATGGCAGGGCCGTGGCGCGCGTCACTAGGTGTCCGCATATCGGTATGGACACTTCGCTGGGAAAAGGGCGGCGGGCCACGGGAGTTCCGCGCCCGCCGGTGCCGGTCAGTCCGTGGGGCGCTGCAGCCTGGCGACGAACTTGTAGCGGTCGCCGCGGTAGACCGAGCGCACCCACTCCACCGGCTGCCCCTGGGCGTCGAGGGAGTGGCGGGAGAGCATCAGCATCGGCAGGCCGACGTCGGTGCCCAGCAGCCCGGCCTCGCGCGGGGTGGCGAGCGAGGTCTCGATGGTCTCCTCGGCCTCGGCGAGCCGGACGTCGTAGACCTCGGCCAGCGCGGTGTAGAGCGAGGTGTACTTGACCAGGTTGCGGCGGAGGGCGGGGAAGCGCTTGGCCGACAGGTGGGTGGTCTCGATCGCCATCGGCTCACCGCTGGCCAGCCGCAGCCGTTCGATGCGCAGCACCCGCCCGCCGGGCGCGATGTCCAGCAGGCCGGCCAGCCGGTCGTCGGCGGTGACATAGCCGATGTCCAGCAGCTGGGAGGTCGGTTCCAGCCCCTGGGCGCGCATGTCCTCCGTGTAGGAGGTCAGTTGCAGGGCCTGGGAAACCTTGGGCTTGGCCACGAAGGTGCCCTTGCCCTGGATGCGTTCCAGCCGGCCCTCGACGACCAGTTCCTGGAGCGCCTGGCGGACGGTGGTCCGCGAGGTGTCGAACTCCGCGGCGAGGGTGCGTTCGGGCGGGACCGGGGTGCCGGGCGGCAGGGTTTCGGTGATCTCCAGCAAGTGCCGCTTGAGGCGGTAGTACTTGGGCACGCGCGCGGTCCGCGCGCCGCCGGCGCTCTCGGCGCTGCCGCCGTCGGTCTCCATGACCCGCCTCTCCGACCCCTGTCCTGCTGCCGTCACCGGCTCCTCCGTACGTAGCGGCTCACATCGTGGCACGGAAGGGTTCCCCGCGCCCTCTCGCAGGTCCCGGCCCGCCAGATGTCGGTCCGGTAACGGACCTGACAGCGACTCTTATACACCCTTGACACCCCAAAAGGTCTAGGCCAAGCTGCGGGAACTGGTCTAAACCATTAAAGACCACACCCGGCCTTTAGGGGAGAGCGCAATGAAGCGTGGGCTCATAGCAGCGACGGCCGTCGCGGGAATGCTGGTGAGTGTCGCTGCCTGTGGGTCCAGCGACGGCGGGAAGACGGGGGCGGACGGCTTCAAGGGCCAGAAGCTGACCGTATGGGTGATGAGCGGATCGAACCCGGCACAGTGGTCCAAGCAGGTCTCCGAGCAATTCAAGAAGAAGACCGGCGCCACCGTCGAGTTCAAGGTCCAGCAGTGGAACGGCATTCAGCAGAAGCTGAGCACCGCCCTTTCCGAGGACACCCCGCCGGACGTCGTGGAAATCGGCAACACCCAGACCGCCGCCTACGCCAAGGCGGGCGCCCTGGCCGACCTCGGTGACCTCAAGAAGGACATCGGCGCCGACTGGAACGACGCGTTCAACAAGGCGTCGGTCGTGGACGGAAAGCAGTACGCGCTGCCGTGGTACGCCGGGAACCGCGTGGTGATGTACAACAAGAAGATCTGGGCGAAGGCCGGTATCAAGGGAATTCCCAAGACCCGTTCCGAGCTCTTCAAGGACTTCGACACCATCAAGAAGAAGACCGACGCCGAACCGCTCTACCTGCCCGGCCAGAACTGGTACTTCTTCGACGGCCTGACCATCGGCACCGGGGCCGACCTGGTGAAGAAGCAGGGCGGCAGGTGGGTCTCCAACCTCGGCGACCCCAAGGTCTCCAAGGCCATGGACATCTACCGGCAGTACCAGTCCTTCAGCACCGCGCCGAAGAACAAGGACGAAGCCACCCCGCAGCAGGCCGAGATCTTCGCCAAGGGCAAGACCGGCGCCATCATCGCCATGGGCTACGAGGCCGCCACCGCCGTCAAGGCCAACCCGGACATCAAGCAGGACATCGGCTTCTTCACCATTCCGGGCGAGACCGCCGACAAGCCCGAGGGAGTGTTCCTCGGCGGCTCCAACTTCGCGGTCGCCGGAATGGGCAAGAACCAGGAACTCGCCAAGGAATTCCTGAAGGTCGCACTCTCCAAGGACAACGACGCGCAGATGGTCAAGGAGGCCGGCTGGACCCCGAAGTCCGCCGACCTGGCCGGCGCCGCCAAGGAGAATCCGGCCGCCGCGGCCGCCGCCCCCGCCGCACAGAAGTCCGGCGGCACCACCCCGCTCATTCCGCAATGGGCCGCCGTGGAGAACGTCCCGAACCCCATCAAGAGCTACATGACGGCCGTGCTGAACGGTAAGTCCCCGGCCGACGCCGCCAAGGACATCGAGTCCGAGATCAACGCGCGGCTCGCCAAGCAGTAACCACACCGGCTGCGTACGGGGCCGGCCGTCCCCGGCCCCGTACGCGCGTGGGCAGGTGCACACCGACCTTCACGGCAACCCGGCGACAACGAGGGGGAACAGGGGCCATGGCAGTGCAGCTCGACGCCGCGGGGGAAGAGACCGCGCCGCGCACCGGCAAGGGGGGAGCCCCGCCCACCCGCGGCACCGCAGGCAGACGGACCGCCCGCGGCACCGCAGGCAGACGGACCGCCCGTCACACCCCCTACCTCCTCCTGCTGCCCGCCCTGCTCGCCACCGCCGTCTTCCTCGGCTGGCCGCTGGTCCGCAACCTGCTGCTCTCCTTCCAGAACCTCAACATGAAGGAGCTCATCCAGCACCTCACCGACTGGCGCGGAACCGGCAACTACCAGGAGGTCCTGGGCAGCGAGCAGTTCTGGCGGGTCACCGGCCGGACCGTCGTCTTCACCGCGGTCAACGTGGTCCTGATCATGGTCCTGGGCGTGCTGATCGGACTGCTGCTGGCCCGGCTCGGCAAGAAGATGCGGCTGACCCTGTCGCTCGCGCTGGTCCTGGCCTGGGCGATGCCGGTGGTCGCCGCCACCACCGTCTTCCAGTGGCTCTTCGACTCCCGCTACGGCGTCGTCAACTGGCTGCTCGACAAGCTCGGCCGGCACGACATGGCCCACTACGACTGGGTCGGCACCCAACTGTCGACCTTCTTCGTGATCACCGTGCTGATCGTGTGGCAGTCCCTGCCGTTCGTGGCCCTCAACCTCTACGCGGCCACCACGACCATTCCCCGGGAGCTCTACGAAGCCGCCCGGATGGACGGGGCCGGCACCTGGCAGGTCTTCACCTCCGTCACCTTCCCCTTCCTCAAGCCGTTCTTCCTGGCCACCACGTTCCTGGAGATCATCTGGGTCTTCAAGGCGTTCCCGCAGATCTTCGCGATCAACCAGGGCGGCCCGGACCGGCTCACCGAAACCCTGCCGATCTACGCCTTCACCGAGGGCGTCGGCAACCTCCACTTCGGCATGGGCGCCGCGATCTCCCTGCTCACCATCGCCGTGCTGCTCGTGATGACCGCCTACTACCTGCGTCTGACGCTCAAGCAGGAACAGCAAGAGGAGAACGAGCTGTGAAGCGCACGGCCCTTGCGACGGCCGGCCGCATCTGGCCCAACGCCACCGCGGCCCTGCTCGCCCTCGGTTTCGCCTTCCCCGTCTACTGGATGTTCAGCACCGCCTTCAAACCGACCCGGGACATCATCACCGAGGACCCGGTGTGGTTCCCCTTCCACGGCACCGTCGAGCACTTCGCGACGGCCGTTACCGCCCCCCACTTCTGGGCCCTGGCCGGCAACTCGGTCGTCGTGACCGTCCTGGCCGTCGGGCTGTCCCTGGTCATCGCGCTCTGCGGGGCGTTCGCCCTCACCCGGATGCGCTTCAAGGGCCGCCGCGGCATCCTGCTGACCTTCATGGTCGCCCAGATGGCGCCCTGGGAGGTCATGGTGATCTCCATCTACCTGATCGTCCGGGACGCCGACCTGCTCAACAGCCTCGTCCCGCTCACCTGCTTCTACATGCTGATGGTGCTGCCCTTCACCCTGCTGACGCTGCGCGGCTACGTCGCCGCGGTGCCCAGGGAACTGGAGGAGTCCGCGATGGTCGACGGCTGCTCCCGGCGGCAGGCGTTCCGCAAGGTCGTCCTCCCGCTGCTGGCCCCCGGCCTGATGGCCACCTCCCTCTTCGGCTTCATCACCGCCTGGAACGAGTTCCCGCTCGTGCTGGTCCTCAACAAGGAGCCGGGCACCGGCACGCTGCCGCTGTGGCTCTCGCAGTTCCAGACCCAGTTCGGCGACGACTGGGGCGCCACCATGGCCGCCGCCTCGCTCTTCGCCGTCCCGATCCTCGTCCTCTTCCTGTTCCTGCAACGCAAGGCGGTCGGCGGTCTCACCTCCGGCGCAGTGAAGGGATAACGCACGCCATGCCACCTCTCGTCCGCCCGGTACGCCCCACCGACACCCTCACCCGCGACGCGCTCGCCGTCCTCCAGCCCGGCTTCACCGGCACCACTGCCCCCGACTGGCTGCTGCGCCGACTCGACGAGGGCCTGACCACGGTCGGCCTCTTCGGCCGCAATGTGGCGAACCCCGGCCAACTGGCCGCCCTGACCGGCCGGTTGCGCCGGGAACGCGAGGACGTCCTGGTCGCCGTCGACGAGGAGGGCGGCGACGTCACCCGCCTCGAAGTGCGCGGCGGCTCCTCCTTCCCCGGCAACCACGCGCTGGGCGCCGTCGACGACCCGGCCCTGACCCGCGCGGTCGCCCGGGAACTCGGCCGCCGGCTGGCCGAGTGCGGCATCACCCTCAACTGGGCACCGTCCGCCGACGTCAACTCCAACCCGGACAACCCGGTCATCGGCGTCCGCTCCTTCGGCGCCGACCCGCACCTGGTCGCCCGGCACACCGCCGCCTACGTCGAGGGCCTGCAGTCCGCCGGCGTGGCCGCCTGCACCAAGCACTTCCCCGGCCACGGCGACACCGCCGTCGACTCCCACCTCGACCTGCCGCGGATCGCCGCCGACCTGGCCACCCTCCAGGAGCGCGAACTCGTCCCGTTCCGCGCCGCGGTCGCGGCCGGCACCCGCGCCGTGATGAGCGCGCACATCCTGCTGCCCGCCCTGGACGGCGACCGCCCCGCCACGCTCAGCCCGGCCGCCCTGCACGGCCTGCTGCGCGCCCCCGCCGCCGAGGGCGGCCTCGGCTTCGACGGCCTGATCGTCACCGACGGCATGGAGATGCAGGCCATCGCCGCCACCTACGGCATCGAACGCGGCAGCGTGCTCGCCCTCGCGGCCGGCGCCGACGCGATCTGCGTGGGCGGCGGCCTCGCCGACGAGGACATCGTGCTGCGGCTGCGCGACGCCCTGGTGACGGCGGTGCGCGACGGCGAACTGCCGGAGGAGCGGCTCGCCGACGCCGCGGAACGGGTGCGCGCCCTGGCGCGCTGGACCCGGGACGCGGGCGCGGGGGAGGGCGCCGCGCCCGCGCCGGGGATCGGCCTCACCGCCGCCCGGCGCGCCCTGCGCCGCACCGCGGGCGGGCAGCCCTACGCACCGCTCACCGCCGCCGCCTACGTCGCGGCGTTCACCCCGCTCGCCAACATCGCGGTCGGCGACGAGACGCCGTGGGGCGTCGCCGCCGAACTGGCCCGCCTGCTGCCGGGCACCGACACCGGCACCTACTCCGCGGACGCCGCCGCCGCGGCCGGGGCCCCGGCACTGGTCGAGGACCTGCTCACCGCGGCCGCCGGCCGCCGGATCGTGGCCGTCGTCCGCGACGTCCACCGCCACCCCTGGATGGCCGACGCCCTGGCCGCCCTCCTGGCCGCCCGCCCCGGCACCGCCGTCGTCGAAATGGGCGTCCCCCAGGCCCCGCCCCGGGGCGCCCTCCACCTCGCCACCCACGGCGCCGCCCGGGTCTGCGGCCGGGCCGCGGCCGAGGCCCTCACCGGACGCCTCTGAAACACGGACCGGCTGACACACGGACCGGCCGGGATACGAACCGGCCGGGATGCGAACCGGCCGGGGCGCTCCCCATGGGAACGCCCCGGCCGGTCCGTGCGCGGGCGCGGCCCCGCGGGCCGGTCAGATGCCCTGCCACTCCGGCTTCGCCGCGTAGGTGGCGCGGAAGTAGTCGGCGAGCTTCAGCTTGCCGGCCGCGGCCTCGTCGACGACGACCGTGGCGTGCGGGTGCAGCTGGAGCGCGGAGGCCGGGACCAGCGCGGCCACCGGGCCCTCCACCGCATGGGCCACCGCGTCCGCCTTGCCCTCACCGGTGGCCAGCAGCACCAGGTGCCGGGCCTCCAGGATGGTGCCGATGCCCTGGGTGATGACGTGGTGCGGGACCTCGTCGAGGCTGTCGAAGAACCGGGCGTTGTCCTCCCGGGTCTGCCGGGTCAGCGTCTTGATGCGGGTCCGCGACGCCAGCGAGGAGCAGGGCTCGTTGAAGCCGATGTGCCCGTCGGTGCCGATGCCGAGCAGTTGGAGGTCCACCCCGCCGGCCTCGCCCAGCGCCCGGTCGTACGCCTCGCAGGCGGCCTGGACGTCCTCGGCCGCACCGTCCGGCCCCATGAAGGCGTCCTCGTCCAGACCGAGCGGCTCGACCACCTCGCGCAGCACCACCGAGCGGTAGGACTCGGGGTGCCCGGCCGGCAGCCCGACGTACTCGTCGAGCTGGCAGATCCGGGTCCGCGAGGCGTCCACCGCGCCGGCCCTGACCTTCGCCGCCAGCGCCTGGTAGATGGGCAGCGGGGTCGAACCGGTGGCCACCCCCAGCAGCGCATCGGGCTTGCGCCGCACCAGGGTGGCGATGGCCTCCGCGATCAGCTCGCCGCCTGCCGTGGCGTCCGGAACGATGACAACTTCCACGCTTGGCCTGCCGTTCTGGAGAAGGGTCTGAAGGGTCTGAAGCGTCCGTAAACGGAGGTGGTATAGACCAATCTATCAGAGGGTAGGCCTCCGGGCCGGGTGGCGGCGCGGAACGGCGGGCGGCGGCTTTCCGTCGGTACGGTGACCGGCGGGTGAGGCGGCATCAGAGCAGGCCGCCACCCGTCGCGTCGATCCACTGCCCGGTCACCCACCGGCTGTCGTCCGAGGCCAGGAAGGCCACGATGTCGGCGATCTCCGCGCCGCCCGCGACCCGGCCCAGCGGTGACAGTCCGCGCACCCGCTCCCGGGCCGCGGCGTTGTCCTCGCCCCGCAGCCAGCCGGCGTTCATGTCGGTGTCCACCGCCCCGGGCGCCACCGCGTTGACCGTGATGCCGCGCGGCCCCAGGTCCTTGGCGAGGGTCGAGGTGAAGACGTCGACCGCCCCCTTGGACATGGCGTAGGCGATCAGCTCCGGCTTCGCGGCGCCGCGGGTCAGGCCGGTGGAGACATTGACGATCCGCCCGCCGTCGCGCAGCCGGGACAGCCCCCGCTGCACCACGAAGAACGGCGCCTTGGTGTTGACCGCGAAGAGACGGTCGAAGTCCTCCTCGGTGAGCGTGCCGACCCCCTTGAGCGTTCCGTCCACCGCCTTGTTGATCCCGGCGTTGTTGACCAGCACGTCCAGCCCCGCGGCCTGCTCGTCGAACGCGGCCCACAGTGCCTCGGCGTCCCCCGGCACGCCCAGCTCCGCCCGGACGGTGAAGGCCGTACCGCCCGCGGCCTCGATCGCCGCGACCGTCTCCTTCGCCGCCGCCTCGTCGTGGCCGTAGTGGACGGCCACCCGCGCGCCGTCCCGCCCCAGCCGTTCCGAGATCGCCCGGCCGATCCCCCGGCCGCCGCCGGTGACCAGTGCCGTCCTGCCGCTGAGCGCACCCATGGACATCTGCCCCTCCCCATCCGTGTCCGGCACCCCCGCCGCGCGGGCGCACCGCTCCGTCTGCCGGGCGACGCGTTTTGTATCGCTCGGTCCAGAATGACGGTAGCACGCATCCCGGGCCGCGCGGTACGGAAATGGGGATCATCGAGCCGGGCCGTCACCGGCCCCGGAAACACCCGCGGGCCGCGGCGCCGGGACAGGACCCTCAACCTGTCATCGGCACCGCAGCCCGGAGCTGACATCGGCCGGCCCCGCCGTACGGACGGTGGGCTCCCCCGTGTGCGGTGGGGTCGCCGTCCCGTCCTGGGACCGGTCGATCGGAGGCCTCGGCGCAGTCAGGGCAGAGAGCGCTTCCGGCCTCGTTCCGTCCTCCTGTGCGGGGAGGGCGGAGGTCTTTGCTGAATTCTGGACTAGACCATTCTCACTTGTCCATGCCCTTGCGGGGACAACACTCATACCGTACGCCGGTAGGCTCCAAGACGTGCCCTCCATGAACGATCTCGTACGCCAGCACACCGCTCTGAGCGACTCCGACCTCGAGTGGCTCCACCTGCTGGTCTCGGAGTGGCAGCTGCTCTCCGACCTGTCCTTCGCCGATCTCGTCCTCTGGGTCCCGACGCTCGACGGCACCCGTTACGTCTCGGTCGCCCAGATGCGTCCCAACACCGGCCCCACCTCCTACCAGGACGACATGGTCGGCCACCTCGTTCCCCGGGGACGCCGGCCGATGCTGGATTCCGCCTTGGACGAGGGCCGCATCGTACGCGAGGGCGACCCGGAGTGGCGAGAGGAAGTTCCGGTCCGGGTCGAGTCCATCCCGGTACGGCGCGAGGGCCGGGTCCTCGGCGTGATCGCCCGGAACACCAATCTGCTGACCGTCCGCACCCCCAGCCGGCTGGAGCTCACCTACCTCCAGAGCGCCTCCGACCTCGCCCAGATGATCGCTGCCGGAACGTTTCCGTTCCCCGGCCAGCAGGTCGACATGGACGCCTCCCCGCGCGCCGGCGACGGGCTGATCCGGCTCGACGCGGACGGCGTCGTCCAGTACGCCAGCCCCAACGCGCTCTCCGCCTACCACCGGCTCGGCCTCGCCGCGGACCTCGTGGGCCACCACCTCGGCCAGGCCACCGCCGAACTCGCCCCGGCCCGCGGCCCGGTGGACGAGGCCCTGGTCAAGCTGGCCAGCGGCTGGGCGCCCCGGGAATTCGAGGTCGAAGGCAATGACGGCGTCATTCAATTGCGCGCCATTCCGCTCAAACCGAAGGGCACCCATATCGGTTCCCTGGTGCTGCTGCGGGACGTCACCGAACTGCGCCGGCGCGAACGTGAACTGATCACCAAGGACGCGACCATCCGGGAAATCCACCACAGGGTGAAGAACAATTTGCAGACAGTGGCCGCGCTGCTACGGCTGCAGTCCCGCCGGATGGATTCCGAGCAGGGCCGCGAGGCGCTCAACGAGGCCGTGCGCAGGGTGGGTTCGATCGCGATCGTGCACGAGACGCTGTCCCAGAACCTCGACGAACGGGTCCAGTTCGACGAGATCGCCGACCGGGTGCTGGCCATGGTCGCGGAGATCTCCCCGGGCAAGGTGACCACCCGCCGCACCGGGCGGTTCGGGATCCTCGACGCCGAGGTGGCCACCCCGCTGTCGATGGTCCTCACCGAAATCCTGCAGAACGCCCTGGAGCACGCCTTCGACCAGGCCGAGCAGGGCATCGTCGAGGTGGGCGCGGTGCGCGGCGGCAACCGGACCGACCCCCGGCTGATCGTCACCGTCCAGGACAACGGCCGCGGCCTGCCCGAGGACTTCGACCCGCAGCGCGCCGGAAACCTGGGGCTGCAGATCGTACGGACCCTGGTGGAGGGGGAGTTGGGCGGCACCTTCGACATGGTGCGGGCACCCGAGCGCGGCACCCGGGTCCTCCTCGACATCCCGGTACGGCCGGAGAAGCCGCACTAGGCGGAACCGGGGGAGGCCCCGGGAAGGTCCCGCCGGCCCGGGCGCGGTGGCCGGCCCGGGCCCGTCGCCGGGCACGAACAGCAACAAGCTGCGGCCCGGAACAGCAACAAGCCCCGGACCGATCGGTCCGGGGCTCAAAGCTATTGCGATGCGATAACGACCGGGCTTCTTAAGCGCCGTGCGTGCATCGGGGGTACTGCGCGCTGCGGCTCGGGGGCCACGGGGCGGCTGGCTCAGGCGCTGGCGTTGCGCGCCCGGTTGCGAGCTGCACGGCGCTTCATCGCGCGGCGCTCGTCCTCGCTCAGACCACCCCAGACGCCGGAGTCCTGGCCGGACTCAAGCGCCCACTGCAGGCACTGCTCCATGACGGGGCAGCGGCGGCAGACGGCCTTGGCTTCCTCGATCTGCAGCAGCGCAGGACCGGTGTTGCCGATAGGGAAGAAGAGCTCGGGGTCTTCCTCGCGGCAAACGGCGCGGTGACGCCAGTCCATGGCTGCTCCATCTCCTCGTGTGACGGGATCGTTGCTTGTGAATGTGAACGCTTTCACGAATCCCCCAACAAGGGAAGGGCCGAACTCCAGTTGCGAACTGGTGCGGTCCTGGGAATGAGGAGGAGGATTCGGGCTCTCAAGGGGGCCGGTAAAGCGGCCGTCCCGATCGCCATGAAGAGACTCGCAAACCTCGGCTGCGGATACAACCCCTTCCGGAAACTTTTTTTTGATTCCTTGGTGTCGCCTCGGTCACAGCCGTCATTCCAGGGGGTGGGAACCAGTCTAAACGTTCGAGTGAAAGGACTTTGGGCCCTACTGCTCACACAATCACACGCAGTGCACGGCGAACGCCTGTGAACGTCACACTCGTGCGCAGCCCCAGGTGGTCGCCGTCCATCTGGAAGGGCAGCGGCACCTGCGAATGCAAGGTGAAGTTCGTGAGGTCGTGAAGTGAGAGCGCATGCTTGCCATGGGGGCCGCGCTCCGGGGTTGACGTGAGCAGCTGCGTGGCATAACGGGCCACCGCCGAGGGGGACAGCTTGCTCAGTGCGAACAGATCCAGGGCCGTGTCGAACGAGGCGTCCGGGGACGGATAGATCGGACGGTTGCCCAGGTAGGACCACGGAGCGGTGTTGCAGATTATGGCCAGCGCGAGGTTCTCGACGATCTCCGTCGCCCCCTCCGCGCCGTCCTCGCCGCCCGGGCGTTCGAGGGTGATGACCCCCTGCCGGCGGTTCGCCTCCCCCAGGAACTGCCGTACGACCTGTCGCATGTACAGGGCATGCGTCGAACGCTTGCCGCGTTCCCGCTGCTGTTCGACCCGGCCGACGACCCCGGCGTCGAAACCGAAGCCCGCGCAGAAGGTGAACCAGCGCTCCGGAACGCCCTCGTCCTCCGTACCCGGCGTGCCCGCGGCGAGCCCCAGACCGATGGTGCGCTCACTGCCGTCGCGCAGCGCGTCCAGGAGGGCGCCGGTGGCCTCCACCACATCGTTGGGCAGCCCGAGGGCCCGGGCGAAGACGTTGGTGGAACCGCCGGGGACCACCGCCAGCCGGGGGTGCGACTCGGGATCGGGGCCGTTCGCCAGCAGGCCGTTGACGACCTCGTTGACCGTGCCGTCCCCGCCCAGCGCCACGACCAGCTCGGTCTCGCCGCCCTCGGTGGCCTGCCGGGCAAGATCCCGGGCGTGCCCGCGGTACCGGGTCTCGGCGACCTCCAGCTTGAGGTCGCTGGCGAGGGCGTGCGTGAGGACCTCGCGGGTGCGCGCACTGGTGGTGGTAGCAGCGGGATTGACCACGAGGAGAGCGCGCATGTGCAGCAGCGTACCTACCTGCCGGTACCGGGCTCACGCCCCGTCCGCGTCCAGGGCGTTCCGGGGCGCGTGGGCCGCCGGCGCTACCCTGCTGGGGTGAGCAGTCAGCAGAAGCAGTCCGTGAAGCGCGCCGCCGGCGCCCCCGCCGCGCCCGCACCGGCCGGTCCGCGGCCCGCCCGGCTGAGCGCCGCCGCGGCCCTCACCGGGATCGAGGGCCTCGCCCTGGCCGCCCTCGGTACGTACATGCTGATCATGGGCCTCACGGGCTCACCGGACAGCCCGCAGCAGGCGGAGATGGGCGGGGTGACGGTGCTCGCGCTGGCCGTGCTGCCGCTGGTCGCCGCGCGCGGTCTGTGGCTGCGCCGCCGCTGGAGCCGGGGCCCCTCACTGATCACCCAGATCGTCGCCCTGCCGGTGGCCTGGACGCTGGTGCACGGCGGAGGCGCGCTGGTCGCGGGCGGCATCGCGCTGGCGCTGGCCGCGCTGGTCGTCCTCGTCCTGCTGGTCAACCCTACGGCTACGGAGGCGTTGGGGATCGGGCCGCGGGAGTAGGGCCTTCCCACGTACTTGGCTGTCCCGCCGTGGGGATTGTTCGCCGTTGCGCTTTGCGGCGCCCCCGCACGTACCTGTCTGCTGCGCCGCGGGGCTTGGTCGCCGTTGCGCTTTGCGGCGTACCCGCACGTAGCTGTTTTCCCGCCGCGGGTGGTCTCGCCGTTGCGCTTTGGGGCGCCTCCCACGTACCTGGCCGTCCCGCCGCGGTTGTTGGTCGCCGTTGTGCGCTTTGCGGCGCCGCGTACGTGGCTGTCTGTCCCGCCGTGGGTCGTCTCGCCGTTGCGCGCCTTGCGGCGCCCCCGCACGTACCTGTCTGCTGCGCCGCGGGGCTTGGTCGCCGTTGCGCCTGCGGCGCCCCGCACGTACTCGTCTGCGGCGTCGCGGGGCGTGTTCGCCGTTGCGCCTGCGGCGAGCTGGGTTGTTGTTGGGTGCGGTGACGGGCCTCCGGGGCCGGTTGTGTGGACTGCTGTCGCTTTACGTCCACACAACCGGCCCC